>DATHSX010000030.1:0-3659 GCA_035463935.1 Acidimicrobiia bacterium
GGTGCCAACCCCTACGCCTGGCCCGATCAGTACGCCAACCCCGACAATGTCCGCGCCCACTACGAGACGACGGGGCCCGAGATCTGGCGCCAGACCGAGGGCAAGGTCAGGACTTTTGTGGCCGGTTACGGCACCTGCGGAACCATTAGTGGAGTGGGCCGCTTTCTCAAGGAACAGGATTCCACGATCCGGGTTATCGCCGTCGAGCCCAATCCCGGTCATCGCCTCCCCGGCCTGAAGTCGTTCGGCGAGTCGAAGGTGCCTGACATCCTCGATCAAGAGCTCGTCGATGAGGTCGTGCGGATCGGCGACCAGCCCGCCTATGAGATGACCAAGCGGCTCTACCGGGAGGAGGCGCTGATGGTCGGACCTTCGACCGGCGCCATCGTCGCCGCGTTGTCCGGCATCGAGGATCCGGGCCTCACCGTGGGGATCTCGCCCGACTCGGGCTTCAAATACACCAGTTTCTTCACCGACTACCTCGGCACCGAAGGTCTCCCCCGAATTTGAAAGGCACGACGGCAATGACTGAGAGCATCACGGCGGATGAAACCCTCGACACGTCGGGCCTGGTGTGCCCTCTGCCCGTCTACAAGGCCGCGTTGCTATTGAATCGGCTCGAAGTGGGCCGAGTGTTGCAGCTGATCACTACCGACCCCGGAGCGCTGGCAGACATCCCGGCGATGGCGCGCCAGCGCGGCGACGAATTGCTCGGCACCGAGGACAGCGGATCCGTCCAGGTGTTCTGGATCAGGAAAGGCGGTCAGCGATGACGGCCTTGGGCTGGCCACAGGTAGCGAAGGATCACGCGCCCAACCCCAGGTTCAGGACCTAAACAGCCACTCCACCCGCTCGCCCAGGAACAACCGAACCTCGTCGCGCAGATCAGGGTGATGGTCGAGGTAGGGATCCTGATCGACGAGAGCAAAGGCCTCCCGGCGGGCGGCCACCAACTCGTCGAAGTCGCGCAGGATGTCTGCCAGCCTGAGGTCAGCCATGCCGGATTGGCGGGCACCGAACACTGTCCCCTGCCCCCGCAGCCGCAAATCCTCCTCGGCCAGGCGGAAGCCATCGGTGGTGGCCACCATTGCGTCGATCCGGGCTTCACCTTCCTCGGTGCTGGGTTCGGCGATGAGCACACACGTACCCCCGTGCTCGCCGCGACCCACCCGTCCTCGAAGCTGGTGAAGCTGCGACAAACCGAACCGGTCGGCATCCTCGATGACCATGACGGTGGCATTGGGGACGTCGATTCCGACTTCGATGACCGTCGTGGCTACGAGGACGTCGATCTCGCCCGCCCGGAAGCCGGCCATGACTCCTTCCTTTTCGCGTGAAGGGAGCTGGCCATGAATGAGCCCCAGCCTCAAATCGGGAAAGACGTGCTGCAACCGCTCGTACTCAGCGGTCGCGGAGGCGAGCTCCACTCTGGGGCTTTCCTCCACGAGTGGACAGACCACGAAGGCTTGACGACCGGCCGCTACCTCTGCCCGAATCAGGTCCCAGGCCTGCCCTTCACGGGCTTTGGAAACGGCCATGGTCTTGATGGGGCTCCGCCCGGGGGGCATCTCATCGATGATCGAGACGTCGAGATCCCCGTACAGCGTCATCGAGAGGGTCCGGGGAATAGGAGTGGCGGTCATGATCAGGAGATCCGGATCTGCTTCGGTCGCCTTTTCCTTCAGCAACACCCGCTGGCCGACGCCGAAGCGGTGCTGCTCGTCGATGACCGCAATGGCGAGCCGGGCGAAGTCGACCCCCTCCTGGATCAACGAGTGCGTGCCGACGACCAGATCGACTCTGCCGGCACGGATGGCTTCGATGACCGCGCCCCTATTGGCGCTGGGGTCGAAGTTGGCCCGGGCCTGGGAGGAGGTCAGCAGGGCCAGCCGCACCACCGGACCCTCCTCGGCGAAGAGGCTCTCCATGCCGAGACGCCCGCCCTCGCCGGCTTCCACCGGAGAGAGACCGGTCAACTCGAGCAGCCGCCGGACGCTGAGGAAGTGTTGCTCGGCGAGGACCTCGGTGGGGGCCATCACCGCTCCCTGTGATCCACCCTGGACCGCCACCAGCAGAGTGGCCACCGCCACCACCGTTTTGCCCGAGCCCACCTCCCCCTGGAGCAGGCGATGCATGGGATGATCGGCAGCCAGGTCCGCCTTGATCTCATCCAGCACGCGGAGCTGTGCGGCCGTCAACACGTACGGCAACCGGGAGATGAACCGGCCGACCAGCTCGCCATCGAAGCGGTGGGCGATCCCCCGAGCCTCAGCCATCTGGCGTCGCTTCTGCAGCGCTAGCGCCACCTCGAGCCGGAACAGTTCGTCGAAGACCAGACGGCGGCGGGCGGTCATCGCCTGGTCGGGCTCGGTAGGAAAGTGGATCTGAGCGATCGCCGTATCCCGATCGATGAGGCCGAGACTCTTGAGGAGCGCGGCTGGAACCGGATCGGCCACCGGCCGGGCTCGCGGCAAAGCATTATGAATTGCCCTCCTCATGTGCCCGGGCCCCACCTCGCCCACCGAGGGATGGATCGGGACCACTCGGCCGGTGGTCAGACTCTCCAGCTCGGAGTCGAGCACGTCCACCGCCGGATTCGTCATTTGCAGCTTCCCCCGGAATCGCTCCAGCTTCCCGGAGAGGGCCACTTCCATCCCCTTGGCGAGCTGGCGCTCGCGAAAGGCCTGGTTGAACCAAATGACCGGGAGCACGGCGGTGCCGTCGGTGACCCTCGCTTCGACTATCACCATGTTGCGACGGGGCCTCCGGGTGCTGACCTGGCCGATCCGGGCCAGGATCGTCACCTCCTCCCCCCCCGGCGCCGTGGCAATCGGCTCGGTGCGGGACCGATCGATGTAGCGGCGAGGGACATGCAACAGCAGGTCGGCCACGCTCTTGATCCCGCCCTTGCGCAGCGCGGCCCCCCGGCGGCCGGCCAGGCCGGCGACTTTCTCGACGGCGACATCGCCGAGGTAGACCAGACTGCTCACCAGGGGAGGGTAGGGCGATGGTTTCTGAACGGACCCGGCCCGCTAATCTGGCGCCCTCCCCAGGAGTTCTCCCCTATGTCATATCGTTGTGAAGTGTGCGGTAAGGAGCCGAGCTACGGCAAGACCGTGAGCTTCTCTCACAAACGGAACAATCGTCGTTGGTTGCCCAACATCCAGCTGATCAGGGTCAAGCACGGGTCGAACACCCGTCGGGCCCGAGTCTGCACGTCCTGCATCAGAGCCGGCAAGATCGAAAAGGCCTGAGGCGGTGCAAGGAGTCGTCAAGATCTACGACCCGGTGACGGGTACCGGAGTCGTGGTTCGGGACGACGACCGATCCGAAGTGCTGCTCCGTCCCGGGGCATTGGCCGGCTCGATCTTCCGGACGTTGCGCCAGGGTCAACGGATCGTTTTCGACTTGGAGGATGTGGGCGGCCGGCCCTTCGCCACCTCGATCCGAATCGGCTCCGACGGTTACTGATACTTCCATCCGGCGCCCCGGTGCCGCTCTCGGTATAGTCGCTCGGGACCACCCCATCGACCGTAGGAGGCTCCGTGGTCCAAGCATTCGTGCTCATCCAAACCGAAGTGGGAAAGGCCGCCCACGTGGCCGAAGAGGTCCGCACCATCCAGGGAGTTGAGTCGGCCGATGACGTCACCGGGCCCTAT
>DATHSX010000031.1:0-2090 GCA_035463935.1 Acidimicrobiia bacterium
TCAGCGACCTGACCGGGGGCAAAGCATGGGTGGCCTACTCCTTCAACGGGCATCCGCTGGCGCCCGAACACGGCGGCCCGGCGCGGCTACTGGTGCCACATCTCTACTTCTGGAAGAGCGCCAAGTGGGTAAGGCGGCTCGAACTGTCTTCAAGCGAGCGCATCGGCTTCTGGGAGGGGTACGGATACCACGCCTACGGGGACCCATGGCGGGAGCAGCGGTACACGGGCGACTGAGGTGGCTTCTGGCCCAAGTGGTGGCGGTGGTCGAGGAGACTCCGCGGGTCCGCAGCCTCGTGCTCGAATGCCCCGGGTGGGAAGGGCACCTGCCGGGTCAGCATCTTGACATCCGGTTGACCGCCGAGGACGGGTACCAGGCGCAGCGCAGCTATTCCATCGCCACTCCGGCGGACGGCGAACGGGTCACCATCACAGTGGAAAGGGTGGACTCCGGAGAGGTCTCGCCGTACCTGACCGAAGAGCTGCGGCCGGGCGACCAACTGGAATTGCGGGGCCCGATCGGTGGCTACTTCGTTTGGGAGCCGGCTCAGGGCGGACCGCTCCAGTTGATCGCCGGCGGAAGTGGCCTGGTCCCGCTGATGGCGATGGTCCGCTCCCTGGTGGATGGCCCCAATGCCATCCCGGTGAAGCTGCTCACCTCCGCCAGATCGTGGCCGGAGCTGATCTATCGGGACGAGCTGGAGAGGCTGGCGAACAGCCTGCCCGGCCTCGAAGTTGCCTACACGCTCACCCGCGTCCAGCCGCCCGGGTGGAACGGCTACGCCCGACGGGTGGATCGGATGATGCTGGCGGAATCCACGTTCCCTCCCGGCCAGCATCCCCACTGCTACGTGTGCGGCCCGACCGGATTCGTCGAGATCGTCTCCTCGACACTGGCCGAGCTCGGCCACAGACAAGAACGAATCAGGACCGAACGCTTCGGTCCGACAGGAGGCCAACCATGACCGGCGACGCCCATCTCGACGGCAATGCCCTCGGGGGACTATTCCACGATCTCTTTGGACGGGAGATGACGAACCAGCGAGCCTGTTGCGGCGCCTGCGGGGCGATCGGGGCGATCGGCTCACTGGCCGCTTACCGCAGCGCTCCCGGCGACGTACTGCGTTGCTCCAATTGTGGGTCTGTCCTGCTGGTCGCCGTAGCCCTCCCCACCGGTCTGCGTGTCACGATGCAGTCGCTGCGCTGGATCGAACTGGCCGACCAGTAGAAGGCGATAGCCACAGCCACCCCTTCGACCGGCACCGATACGGCCCTTCGGCCCTGGCTGTGGGTGGCGCCGTTCCGTACACCACCACTCCAGGAGGTGGTCGATATGGCCGTGGTGGTCGTGGACAGCCTGCGCAAGGAGTACGGCAGCCTGGCCGCGGTCGACGGGCTGTCGTTCGACATCGCTGAAGGCGAAGTCTTCGCGCTCCTGGGACCTAACGGAGCAGGGAAGACGACGACAGTCGAGATCCTCGAAGGGCACCGCCGCCGGACTTCCGGGAGCGTCAGCGTGCTGGGATACGACCCGGGGACCGCCGGTCGGGACCTCCGGGAGCGGATCGGGATTGTCCTGCAGGAGGCCGGGCTCGACGAGGACTTCAGCCCCCGCGAGCTCGTGGGCCTGTACCGGGGGATGTACCCGCGGCGGCTCGCGGTGGACGACGTCCTCGAGCTGGTCGGCCTGAGCGAGAAACGGGATGCGAAGGTCAAGACGCTTTCGGGCGGCCAGCGTCGCCGGCTCGACCTCGCCCTCGGCCTGGTCGGTGACCCCGACCTGCTGTTCCTCGACGAGCCCACCACCGGCTTCGACCCTTCGGCCCGTCGGAAAGCCTGGGAGCTGGTGGAAAGCCTTCGCTCCTTGGGGAAGACGGTGCTCCTGACGACGCACTACATGGACGAGGCCGAGCACCTGGCCGATCGCGTCGCGGTGATCGTCCGAGGGCGATTGGTCGCCATGGGCACGCCCGAGGATCTGGGCGCCGGCGGGCGGGGGGCCTCGATGCTGTCGTTTCGGCTCCCCGAGGGCATCGGGCTGGCGGATCTGCCATCGCTGGACGGCGCCCCGGTTCAGGGTCTGGAATGGCA
>DATHSX010000032.1:0-3004 GCA_035463935.1 Acidimicrobiia bacterium
CCACCAGGGGCAGGGGTGGGTCGGCCAGGAAACGGGCCGTCCGCTCGAGGAGGTCGATGTCGCCGGTCACCGCAGGAGCGTTGAGCTGGAGGATGACAACCTCTCGCTCCTCCCCGGCCGCCGCCTCGATGGCACCAAGGAGGAAGTTGAGCCTGGCGTCATCGAGGATGCCGCCCACCTCGATTACTTCCACCTGGCCCAGTTCGGCCCGGCCCACTTCCACGTGGCCCACTGCGACCTGACCTGCATCGGCCCCGACCGGAGTCAACGAAAGCACCAGCCAGCCCGCAGCGAAGAAGAGAATCGCGACCCGGCGCACCAAGCCATGATGGTACGTCGCTCCGAGAGCCGACTTTTCGGGCTCAGCCCGGGCTAAGGGCCTTCCGCAGCTGCTGGGCCGTGAACGGCTTGATCAGCGATCGATCGGCCCCCGCCCTCCTGGCCAGAAAGTCATCGGCCGGGCGGTCGAGGAGCAGGATTAGCGGGAAATGACCTATTTCCCTCATCGCCATCGCGTCGCGCAATCGACGTATCACAGCCATGCCTCCCATGCTCCCGACCTGCATGTCGATCACCGCGGCCGCGGGCGGATGGGCTGCCGCCGCCTCTACCACCATCCGGGGATCGGCGAAGTGCACCGACCAATCCGACGAAGGGAGCGCTGCTGCCACGTCGTTTCTGACCCACTGGGTGTCGGCCACGAGCAGGAGCTTCATCGCCAGCCAATGTAGCCGCGGCCACCCTCGGTGCCTCAGGGGCCAGGCCTGCCAGACTTTGATGGAGGCAGGAATGGCCCGGAAAGCGGTCGAGGTCACGAGCGGTGGATTCCAGCTCATCAGAACATCCCCCAGACGCCGGTGGCCTGGGGAGCGCGGTGCGCCGGTTGCCCCGCAACGTCCGGGCGGTGAGCCTGACCAGCTTCTTGATGGACATCTCGAGCGAGATGGTCATCAACATATTGCCGCTCTTCCTTTCCAACGTTCTCGGTGTGAAAACCGGCATCATCGGTGTGATCGAGGGCATCGCCGAGGCCGTCGCCAGCGTCTTGAAGCTGTTCTCTGGCTGGCTGTCGGACCGGCTGGGTTCGCGCAAGTGGTTGGCGGTCCTGGGTTACGGCTTCTCCGCGCTGACCAAGCCCTTCTTCTACCTGGCCACCAGTTGGGAGGCGGTGGCGGCGGCTCGCTGGGCCGACCGGGTAGGCAAGGGGATTCGCACCGCTCCTCGCGATGCGCTGGTCGCCGATTCGATCGACAAGCGCAGCCGCGGCATCGCCTTTGGATTCCACCGTGCGGCCGACACGGCCGGGGCCACCCTCGGACTCCTCATCGCCCTCGGCATCGTCTGGGTCGCCCAGGGCGGCGGGGTGTCGCTGGGAGAGGACACCTTCCGGGTCATCGTCCTGGTGAGCATTGCCCCGGCGGCCCTGGCGGTGCTGGCACTCGCCCTCCTCGCCCGCGAGGTTCCGCTAACCCGGGGCCGCGAGGCCCCCCGGTTCGCCTTCCGGCAACTCGGCAAGCCGTTCATGGTGTTCATGCTGATCGTGGGCCTCTTCGATCTGGGCAACTCCTCCGATGCCTTCCTGGTGCTGCGGGCGCAGGAGCGGGGCCTCAGCGTGGCCGGGGTTCTCGGCATGCTCATCACGTTCAACCTGATCTATTCGCTGATCTCCACGCCCGCCGGGGCGTGGTCGGACCGCATCGGGCGCCGTCAAATCATCATCGGAGGCTGGCTGGCCTACGCGGTCATCTACATCGGCTTCGGTCTCGCCCAGACCGCCTGGCAGGTCTGGGTGCTCTATGCCATCTACGGTCTCTATTACGGGTTGGCCTACGGCACGGCCAAGGCGCTGGTGGCCGACCTGGTCCCCGCCGACATGAGGGGTACGGCCTATGGCTCCTACAACGCCATCCTCGGCATCCTCGACTTCCCCGCCTCGGCCATTGCCGGCTTCCTGTGGCAGGGGATCGGGACCTGGCCGGGCTTCGGGCCATCCGCCCCCTTCCTCTTCGGCGGTTCCCTCGCGCTGTTGGCGGCCATTCTGCTGGCTGTCTCCGGTATCGGCCGCCCAGTGGTGCGCGGCTAGGCGCTCCTCGATCTGAGCATCGCGGCGCGCCAAGCAAGGGATTCAGCATCTTGAGGTTTTCCTGACCTCGGGGTGAGGCGGCCCAGAGCCCCGATGAGAGATGCTGCCTGCAACACGACCGGAGGTAGCAATGCGTAATCGTTCTCTCATCATCGCCGCAGCCATCACCCTGGGTCTGCTGGTCACCGGCATCGCCTGGGCCAGCCAGGACTCCCGCTCGGGGTCGGATGACTCGGCCTCGGATGACTCAGCCTTGGCGGTCGGGGGGGCCGACGACTCCGCCGCTGCCACCACCAGCACGTCCATCACCTCGACCACGGCGACCACTCAGGCGTCCACCACGGTCACCGGCTCGGGGTCGGTGAGCGTCGGCAGCGAGGGGGTGGAGTACCCGATCGCGGACGCCGGGTCGGTGACGGTCCGCCGGGACGGCGACGTCCTCACCGTGGTCTCCACCCGGGCCAACAGTGGCTGGGTGGTCGAGGTCGAGGTGGGCAGGGGCCGGGAGGTGGAAGGCGACTTCCGCTCGGGCGCCCGCCGGGTGAGGTGGAACTTCGAACTCGAGGACGGAGTGGTCCGGGTGCGGGTGGAAGCGGAGAACTCGACCACCGCCTCCACCTCCCCCACCAATGTCACCACCGCCTCAACCCCAACAACCACCGGATTGGCGATCCCCAACGGCCCGGTCACCTACCGCCTGGATGAGGCCGGCACCGTCACCGTCCTCTTCGCCGACAACGCCATGTCGATCGGGGCGATCAACCCCGCCGCCGGCTGGACGGTGGCTAGCTCGGAACAGCACGGCGACGAGATCGAGGTCGAGCTTCGCAACGGCGAGCAAGAGGTCGAGCTCAAGGTCGAGATCGAGGGCGGCCAGGTGCGGGTCGCAGTCGAGCACAAGAGCTGAGCCGGGTTGGATCC
>DATHSX010000033.1:0-2812 GCA_035463935.1 Acidimicrobiia bacterium
ACCGGCTCCGGCCAGGCTGACCTGGTCCCGCTCCCCGATCGAGCGGGCGGTGAAGTAATGGTCTCCTGGCATGCCGATGCCGTGGCGGAGGCGGACTGGATTGCCCGGCGTCTGGAATCACTGCACGGCCATCACCAGTGGAAGCAGATGGCTGTCCTGTTCAGGAAGAACAAAGACATGATCCTCGTGCACGACGCCTTGCGAGCAGCCGGCATCCCGGTCGAAGTCGCCAACCTGGGTGGTTTGCTGGGCATTCCCGAGGTCGCGGACCTTCATTCATGGCTGAGGATCCTGCAACAGCCCGAGGATGCGCCGGCGCTCTATCGCATCCTCATGGGCAGCAGGTTCCGGCTGGGAATGGGTGATCTTGCCCAACTCTCCCGGTGGGTACGCGTCGAGCAACAGTCCGAGCCCGAGTCCCTCGAACATGGTGACATACCCGACAGGACCGTCGTCGAAGCGATAGACCGGCTGGACGAGCTGGCGGGGCTCCGTCCTCCGGCGCGGGAAGGGTTGAGCCGTTTCATGGCGGAATACCGCGAGCTCTTGACCGCCGCCCAGGGAGTCAGTTTGGTGGAGCTGACCCGCCGGATACTGGACCGGACGGGCGCCTGGAACGACCTGGCCGCCCTCCCCGACGCGGAGCAGCTAACCGCCCGGTTAAACCTGTACCGTTTCCTCGATTTGACCGAGGATTGGAGCCCCCTGGAGGGGCGGCCGTCGCTCGGGGCATTTCTTGCCTATCTGTCGATGCTGCAACAAGAACAGACCGAGGAGCTCGACACGGCCCGACTCTCCGGCGAGGACGCGGTCACGCTGGTCACCATCCATCGGGCCAAGGGCCTCGAATGGGACGTCGTCTTCATCCCTGCCTGTTATCACGGCAATTTCCCCACCCGTTCGGGTGGCTTCGACAACCCCTACTCGTCGGGCAAGTACCTCCCGTACGAATTGCGTCTCGACCGGCAATGGCTGCCGGCGCTGCACGAGGGCATGAGCAAAGACGATGCGGATAATCTCCTGCGGGCGGCACATCTCCGCCAGGAATGGCGCATTGCCTACGTAGGCGCCACCCGGGCCAAGCAGCGCCTGTCCATCAGCGGCGCGCACTGGTACGGGCATCCGGAACCGACTGTGAAGCCCGTCGCACCAAGCGAACTTTGGCGCCTGGTCCGGGAACACCCCCTGACCGAGGTCGTCTCGGAGCCGGGCGCCCCGCCCCCTCCACCCCTACTGCTCCGTCACGAGGCCGAAGCCGGCACGCCCGACCCGTTGTTCAGCGACGGATGGGATGGCGCCCTCCGGGTGGAACTAGCCTCACCCGGGTGGGCCGCCGGCCGGTCAGCGCAGCTGAACCTCGCCGGAGCCTTTGCCCAACGCGCCGAATCCCTCCAGCAAATGCTGTTCGATCTCCCGGCACTGATGCCGGCCGCGAGCGAACCTCCCCTTCAGGTCTCGGTGACCGGTCTGGTCACCTACGCCGGCTGTCCCCGTCGGTTCTACTGGTCGGAAATCGACCGGCTGCCCCGCCGGCCCAGTTCCGCGGCCCGACGCGGCACCGAGATCCACCGCCAGATCGAGCTTCACCACCGAGGGCAGCTCCCGATCGATGACCTGGGTGACGATCTCTACGACCTCCCAGAGGCGCCTACCGCAAGCGACGCCGTAGGCGAGGGGCCGCACCCTCTCACGGTCTTTCGGGCGAGTCGTTTTGCGACCGTCCGGCCCCGGATGGTGGAGGTGCCTTTCGAACTGGCGGTTCCGCCCCTTCGGCTGCGCGGGCGAATCGACGCGATCTACGAGCACGGACCCGGCAATTGGGAGATCGTCGACTTCAAGTCGGGTCGGCGATCCGTCGATGAAGCGTCGGCCGTCCAACTGGAGGCCTACGCCATGGCCGCCTCGGGAGGCGCTCTCGGACCCTCCAGGCCAGATCGAATGACGGTGACCTTCGCTTTTCTATCCGGAGTTCTAGACGAGGTGTCGGCCTCCGTTGACCAAGCTTGGCTCGACCGGGCCGGCAGCCATCTCCAGGAACTGGTGGCAGGGATCGCCGACGAGCGCTTCGAGCCGCGACCCTCGGCGGTATGCCAGAGTTGCGACTTCCTGATGTTCTGTGATGCCGGCAAGGCCGCCGTCCGCTGATGCCTGAACTGCTCCTGGTGCTGGCGGGGTATCTATGGGGAGGGATTCCCACCGCCGACTATCTCGCCCGGATCCGGGGTGTCGACTTGAGGGAGGCCGGCAGCCGCAACCCGGGGGCCAACAATGCCCGCAGGCTGGGTGGTGCCGGCCTGGGAGCGGCCGTGCTGGTCCTGGAGATGGCGAAGGGAGCGTTGGCCGCCCAAGCCGGCTGGGCCCTGGCTGGCGATGTCGGCGCGGCGCTAACCGGGCTGGCCGCCATCGCCGGCAACGTCTACAACCCCTATTTCCGGGGTCGGGGCGGCAAGGGCCTCGGCATCACCGCCGGAGTGACGCTTCTCACCTGGCCGCTGGGTCTCCTCGTCGTGGCCGCCGTCCTTGCGCTGGGACTCGCCGTCTTCCGGGCAAGCGGCAAAGCGACTCTTCTGGCGCTGACCGCTTACGTGCTGTTCGCCTCGGTGTGGGCCTGGTGGGGTCTCCCCCGCGCCTGGGGGCTCCAGCCGGCGCTCCCGCTCGTTGCCTTCGCAGTAGGCGTCACCGTGTTGATCTCCCCCAAGGCCCTCAACGACGCCCTGCACCCCATGGATGCGGGGTGAGGCTGGCCACCTTCATAACTGGCCGACTTCATAACTGGCCGACTTCATAACTGGCCGACTTCATAACTGGCCGA
>DATHSX010000034.1:0-8925 GCA_035463935.1 Acidimicrobiia bacterium
CAGGGCCCCGGTCTCGATCGCTACCGCCCGGCGGGCGACCATCGCGGGAAATCCGGCCGCCCCGCTCTCCTCGAGCTTCTCGGCAATCTTGCTCTCGATGGGAGCCAGCAGGTGGGAGAAAGTGGCCAGGTTGCGCCGGGCCCAATCGCCCCGGGTTACTACCAGCACCTCCGGTCTGCCCGGCGTTGCAAGGCCCGTTTCGGCCGCGACCAGTTCGGCCGCGCGGGAGAAGATGGCAGGCATCGTGTGGCGCAGGTGCACGGAGTGATAGGTCTCGGCCAAGGGGTACTTGCCGGCCACCCGGGTCGCGACGGGAGCGGCGAGCGACCAATCCATCGCGTATCGGATCTCGGTCACCGTACGACGCGGTAGCGGTTACGCACCACCCGCGTGAAGTATTGCACCACCGTGCCGACTACCAACAGGATGGCCAACAGCAGCAGGGTGGGGATGAAGAAACGGTATGTCCAGTCGGGTGGGGCTTCATCCGGCTCGGCCACCTCGACAGTCACGGCCGGCTCGATGGCACTCGCCCCGGTCGTGACGGTGGTCGCGGTTTCTTCGGAACCCGCCCCAGCGCCGGCACCGGTGGTCGTCGTGCCCAGGCCGGGACCGGCCGGGACGAGCAAAAAGAACACAACGATCAGGATGCCAAGGGGGCGACGCACCAGGATGAGCCTACCTGCGACCGGGGGTAGGGGCGAGCTACGAGCCTCGCTCGCGGTCGATCGCTTGACGCAGCCGGGCCACTACCTCGGGGGGGACCTCCTCCTGAAGCCGGGTTCTGATGAGAATGCGGAGCTTTTCCTCGAACCCAAACGCTGCCTCACAACCGTTGCAGCCCCGCAGGTGCCGTCGAACCCGCCACGATTGCAGCCAGGTGAGTTCGCGATCCAGGTAGCTGTAGACAGCGTGGAGGGCATCGTCACAGTGGTTCATCTGGCGTCACTCATTCCGAGCTCTCCCGTCGCTGTTCCGATACCAATCCGCGCTCAACCGCAAAGTCCCATAACGTCCGCTGGAGCGCCTTTCTTCCGCGATGCAGCCTGGACATGACCGTGCCGATGGGAATGTCCAGGATTTCGGCGATCTCCTTGTAACTGAATCCTTCGACGTCGGCCAGGAGTACCACCATACGAAAACTCTCCGGGAGGGAGTCGATTGCGTCTTTGACATCGGCCTCCACCAGACCATCGAGCAACTGCTCCTCCGCCGAACTGGTCGGTCCAGTCGAGGTCTCCCGGCGCAAGCGGCGATACAGATAGACATCTTCCAGGTCGCCCAGATCGGACTCCTGGGGGCGGCGAGTATCCCGCCGATAGTTGTTGATGAACGTGTTGGTGAGGATGCGGTAAAGCCAGGCCCGCAGGTTGGTGCCGGCCTCGAAACTGCCGTAAGCGCGGTAGGCCTTGAGAAGCGTTTCTTGCACCAGATCCTCGGCATCGGTGGGGTTCCTCGTCAACCGCATAGCCGCCGCATACAACTGGGGCGCCAGCGGCATTGCATCATCCTCAAACCTGGCCTGATCCGCCATCGGACAAACGGTAGACGCGGCGACGACGAGGTCGGCGCGCGGCCCGACCCGCTTGCCTAGTCGATCATCGACTCCGTGGCAGTCCGCACCCGGTGGGCCAGAACCTTGAGCATCCGCAACGGGATCTGGGGGTCGGCCGTCGCCACCTCCACGAAACCCTGATTGGGGATTTGAATCGCGACGACGTCCGTCAGCGCCCGCACCGTAGCGGTGCGCGGCCCCGGATCGATGAGGGCAATCTCGCCGAACATGTCACCCGGGCCGAGCTCTGCCACTCGATGATGGCCTTTGACGACCTCAGCGCGACCCTCCACGAGAACGCCACAGAAGTTGCCGCGGCTGCCCTCCACGACGATCGCACTGCCCTCCGGGAACTCGCCGATGGAGACGGCACGGGCGATCGCTCCCAACTGGCGTTTGCTCAATCCGGCGAACAGCGGCACCGCAGCGAGAACGTCGACCCTATGGGCAAGGGCTAATCGCTGTCCAGGTGCCGCCCTGCCCTTGCCGGCGCTCGACGTGTTGTACGGCCAGGCCCGGGTGTAAGACATGGGGCCGAGGCTAGCCAGTGGCGCACGCACGGTGGCGGGTGGCGCGATCGCGAGCGGCGATCAAGCTTTCGACTGGAGGGAGCCAGCGGTGGGGATCGAACCCACGGCCGCTCGCTTACGAGGCGAGTGCTCTACCACTGAGCTACGCTGGCCGGCCGGCGCAATATTAGGTTGGGCCGATCCGCCCACTCCGGTGCGGCGGCGAGTCCGAGCCCATCCGTTGCGGGTCCTATTCGGCCCCGAGCGCGGTAAAGAGACTCGCCAGCACCGGCAGCGGCCGCAGGTTTCCGGCCAGATCGACCACGGCGTCCAGCACCAGGCCGGCGTTGGCGACTGCCCGCGCGGGGGTGACGTTGGTCAGGCTCGGCAGCGGGAGGTCGCGGTTGCGAATGGGACCGCCCAACTGGAGGGAGGCGGAGTCGGCATAGAACGAGGCGAGGATCTCGAGACCCCCGGCCAGAAGGGACTGGGTGGCTCGCTTGCGCGCCCTCTCCTTGGCCTCGGCGCTGCCGGCCTGGTCGCCGGCCAGGTCGACTGCCAGCGGTTCGAGCCCGGCCAGGAGCTCTTCTGCCAGCGTGAAACCGTCTCCGGGCCGGCCGGTTACCCGCTGGGGAATCTCCAGCCAGGCCTGCCGCAACTGCGCCACCTCGGGCCGGGTGGCAAGAGCGAGGGCGAGGCCGGGCCGGCCTCCGGCGACCAGGGCCGCGACCCTGGCCGCTTCCGGGGCGATTCCCCGGTCGGCCAATGACCCGGCGAGTTCGCTCTCGGGTACCCGGCCGAAGTGCACGGTCCGGCAGCGGCTGGCGATCGTCGGAGGGAAGTCATCTTCCGATTCGGACACCAGCAGGAACAGCACCGGGGCGCTTGGCTCCTCGAGGGTCTTGAGAAGGGTGTTGGCCGCCTGCTCGGTCAACATTCCGGCCTCCTCGAAGAGGAAGACCCGCCGGACGGACTCCACCGGGCTAAGCGCCGCCTGCGATACCACCCCGCGCGCCTGGTCGACACCGAGGCTGGTCCGACCCTCAGGTTCGATTATCAGGAGGTCGGGATGGTTGCCCGACCGCACCCGACGGCAGGATCGACATGGCTGCTCATGACGGCCGCCCTCGGGGCACAACAACAGCCGGGCGAATTCCCGGGCGATCGTGGCCTTGCCGACCGCATTGGCGCCCGTGAAGAGATAGGCATGGGCCGGGGCAGCCAGCTCTTCCCCCAAGAACTCGACGATCTCTCGATGTCCGATGACATCGCCGAACCCCGCGAGCTCTGCTGACAACTTCGACTCACCCACGAGCCGACTCGATCAGATCCAGTATCCGACCCGCTACCCGGTCCGGACCGGGCGTCACCTCCACCAGCTTGACCCTCTCCGGCTCCAGCCGGGCCAGCTCCCGATAGGCGACATCGACCATCTGATGGAACGCGGCCGACTCGCCGCCGATCCGATCGCGGTCGGCCTGGCGGGAGAGTCCGGTGGCGGGGTCGACCACGAGCACCACCACGAGCTGGGGCAGGATGCCGGTCACGGCGAACTCGTTGACGGTCCGTACCGGCCCGAATCCGAGCCCGCGGGCCCCGCCCTGGTAGGCCAGGGACGAGAAGAGCGATCGATCGGAGAGCACGAAGGCTCCCGCCGCCAGGGCAGGTGCAACCACCTCCGCCACCACCTGGGCGCGTTGGGCCGCGTAGAGCATGGCCTCGGCCCAGGGGGTCATGTTCTCCCAGTGCAGTAACAGCCGGCGGATCTCCACACCCAGGGCGGTCGACCCCGGTTCGCGCACCGTGACCACGGTCTCTCCGGACCTCTGCAGAGATCGCTCGAGCAGAGACACGACGGTCGTCTTGCCCGCCCCTTCGCCTCCCTCGATGGCCAGATAGAAGCCGCTCACTTCTCCTCTTCGGCCCGGTGCTCGGGTTGGGAACGTGCCGGGCTGCTGCGATCCCCCCGCATCCAGGTGATGGCGTCGCCGGCCTGGGCGAGGGTCTCCAGCTGATCGGCGTCGAGGGGCTGGGGACGCAGCTCCTGGCGAGATGCCCAGAGGATGGCGGCCCCGACGACGAGCACCACCGATCCACCGAGCACGATCACTGCCCGGATTCCCTCGTTCAACTCACCGGCCAGCACCCCGTCGAGGGCTGCGGCTCCGATGCCGGCCAGGGCGAACGAAATGAGGAGCGCGGTGCGGGCGAAGGCGAACATGGCCGCAAAGGTGCGGCCCCGCAGCCTGTCATCGACGGTGGCATGGAGCTGGGTGAAGGCGGTGACGTACGCCACGCCGGTCCCGACCCCGGTCACCAGCGTCCATCCCGCCGCTCCGCTGAGGGTGTCGGTAAATCCGGTCGACACGATCGCCACCCCGGCGAGCAACAGGGCCAGCCCGAATACCACCTGGCGACGCGTCTTCATGCTCCCGAACACCGTCACTCCCAGCATCCCCAACCCCACCCCGATCCCCAAGGCGGTGACGATGAGGCCGTAGCCCGAGTCCGATACCCTGAGCACCTGCTCGGCGAACGGCTGCCCGATTACAAAGAGAGCACCGCCCCCGAAGAGACCGGCCGCCATGCCCAGAATCATCCTTCTGATCGGGCCACTCCTCGCCACAAACCTAAAGCCCTCGGCGATGTCATGCAGGGGAGTGCCCAGGTCGAAGCCGCCCTTGGCCCGGCGCGACCGCGACCGCTTTGCCCGGGGGAGCGGAGTGAACACAACGATCAGGGCCGACAGCAGGAAGGTGACGGCGTCGAATAGAAAGGCGGCGCCGATCGATGGGCCAAAGCTTCCGAAGTGGGGAAGCCGGGATCCGATCTCGCTAAGCCCGGCGAAGAGTGCCGATCCCAGCGGCGCCGTTCCATAGTTGCTGAGCAGTGACAACCCGTTGGCAGCCAGCAGGTGCCGTTCGGGAATCAGCGCGGGAACCACGGCCTCGCGGGCGGGTTGGCGAACCATCGACAGCAATTCCGTCACGAACGTGACTGCGAATAGCTGGGAGTAGTTGTCCACGAACACCAGGCCGAGCGCCAGCGCTGCCCGGCCCACGTCGGCCACGATCATCGTGATCTTGCGGTTCCAGCGGTCGGCCAGGACCCCGCCGACAATGCCAAAAGCCAGCCCGGGGAGGATCCGGCCGACCAGCGGCACCAATATGCCGAGGCTGGCGGCGCTGCCACCGCCGGCGATGCGAGCCGCCAGGGCAAAGCTGGCAAAGAGTGCAACCCAGTCTCCCAACGAGGAGACGGCCTGGGACCACCACAGCCGGGCAAAGGGCCCCCGGCTGATCAGATCCCGACCCCGAAGCTCAGAAACGCTCTCCAAGTTGACGTGACCGTACCCGGTCGAGGCTCCTCATCCGATGGCTGGGATGGCAATGGAGTTGACAGGTGCCTCCGAAAAGTAGACAGTGAAAAAAGGAGCCAGGGCCCCCACCCCCTTCCCCAATGAAGCTGATAATCGTCGAATCCCCTGCCAAAGCGCGCACCATCTCCCGTTTCCTGGGGGACGAGGTCACCGTGGAAGCCTCGATGGGTCACATACGCGACCTGCCCCGATCGGCGGCCGAGATCCCCGAGTCGCTCAAGGATCAGGACTGGGCCAGGCTGGGCGTGAACGTGGCCGCAGGGTTCGACCCTGTGTACGTAATTCCCAAAGAGCGCCGGGACCGGGTCAAGAAGCTCAAAGACCTGATGAAGAAGGCAGACGAGCTCTATCTCGCCACCGATGAGGATCGCGAGGGCGAATCGATTGCCTGGCACCTGACCGAGGTCCTGAAGCCCAAAGTCGTGGTGAAGCGCATGGTCTTTCACGAGATCACCGAGCCGGCCATCCGCCAGGCTTTCGAGCATCCCCGCCAAATCGACCGCCGGCTGGTGGATGCCCAGGAGGCTCGGCGGATTCTGGATCGTTTGTACGGGTACGAGCTGTCGCCCGTGCTGTGGCGAAGGGTCCGCCAGGGCCTTTCGGCGGGAAGAGTGCAGAGCGTGGCCGTGCGCATCGTGGTCGAGCGTGAGCGCGAGCGCATCGGCTTTCGAGCCGCCGCTTATTGGGATGTCGAGGGGGTCTTCTCCCCGGCGACCAGGGCGGAAGAGACGTTTCCCGCCACCCTTGTGGCGGTGGACGGTAAGAAGGTCGCCACGGGAGCCGACTTCGACGAGCAGGGGCGACCGACCAGGTTTGACCTGGCGATGCTCGACGAAAGATCGGCAACGGAACTGGCGGAGGCATTGCGAGCAGCCGCGTTTGCGGTGCGCACCATCGAGTCCAAGCCCTACCGCCGCAGCCCGTACCCGCCGTTTCGCACGTCCACGCTGCAGCAGGAGTCGGCTCGGAAACTGCGTTTCGCAGCCTCCCGGACCATGTCGGTGGCACAGCGCCTGTACGAGGCCGGCCACATCACCTATATGCGAACCGACTCCACGGCACTTTCCGAAGCGGCCGTGATGGCCGCCCGCGCCCAGATCTCGCAGCTCTATGGGCCTGAGTACCTTCCCAGGGAGGCTCGCACCTACACCAGCAAGGTCAAGAACGCTCAGGAAGCCCACGAGGCGATCCGTCCAGCCGGAGACCGTTTTCGCACCCCCGAGCAGGTGGCCGCAGAGGTCGGCCAGGACGAGGCGCGGCTTTATGACCTGATCTGGAAGCGAACGATCGCATCGCAGATGAACGACGCAGTCGGAGAGGCGGTGACGGTCAGGCTGGGAGCCGTCACCGACGGCGGCATCGATGCCGAGTTCGGGGCCGGTGGCCGGACCATTACGTTTCCCGGCTTCCTTCGTGCCTACGTCGAGGGAAGCGACGATCCGGAGGCGGCCCTCGATGACCAGGAAACCCGGCTCCCCCAACTGACGGTTGAGGAATCCTTGCTGGCCAACAGCCTGGAGCCGGCGGGCCATTCCACCAAGCCCCCGCCGCGTTACACGGAGGCATCGCTGGTGCGGCGCCTGGAAGAGTTGGGGGTGGGACGGCCGTCTACCTACGCCTCCATCCTTTCCACGATCGAGGATCGGGGATACGTATGGAAGAGGGGCCAGGCGTTGATCCCCACGTTCACTGCCTTTGCCGTGGTGACCCTGCTCGAAGACCACTTCCCCGACCTGGTGGACTACGCCTTCACGGCGAGGATGGAAGACGACCTCGACCGAATCGCCGAAGGCGAGGAGACAGCTGTCCCGTGGCTGACCCGCTTCTACCTCGGAGCGAAGGGACTGCAGACCCAGGTGGCGGAGCGCCTCGACGAAATCGATGCCCGGCAGGTCAACTCGATTTCTCTCGGGCCTGATCCGGGCGGTACCGAAGTGGTTTTGCGGGTCGGTCGGTATGGACCCTATCTGCAGAGGGACGGCGACCGGGCGTCGGTACCGGACAATCTCCCCCCCGACGAGTTGACCATGGACAAAGCCCTCGAGCTCTTCGACCAACAGCCGGCGGGCGACAAGATCCTGGGGACCGACCCCGACAGCGGCAAGGTGGTGCTGGTTCGGTCGGGCCGATTTGGGCCATACGTTCAATTGGGCGAAGCGGAGGCCAAGGAGAAACCCAAGACCTCCTCCCTCCTCAAATCGATGACGGCCGACAGCCTGTCGTTGGAGCAGGCGCTCCGGTTGCTGACCCTGCCGAGAGTTGTCGGCAACGATCCCGACACCGGCGACGAGATCATTGCCCAGAACGGCAGATATGGCCCGTACCTGACCAGGGGAAGCGACCGGCGCTCGCTGGAAAACGACGACCAGCTCTTCACCATTACGGTGGGGGAGGCGGCCGGCCTGTTCCGCCAGCCACCCCGCCGCCGGGGTCAGAAGGGCGCCCCGACCGGTACTCCCGGACGCCAGATCGGAAACGATCCCGTCTCGGGAAAGGGCGTGTTTGTGAGGAGCGGCCGCTTTGGACCCTACGTGACCGACGGCGAGACGAACGCCTCTCTTCGGACGGGCGATGATCCGGAGGGCATCAACATCGAGCGGGCCGCCGAGTTGCTCGCCGCCCGTCGTGAACGGCTGGCCGCCGGCGAACCAGCCAGCAAGAAGAAGACCCGTAAGCGCAAGGCGTGACCGGCCGCCGCCCGCGACGGTTAGTTTGGACCCAGATGTTCGGACCACTCAACGGAGTCAGGACCATCCTGGTCGTGGGGGCGGGGATTTGTGCCGTCGTAGCCCTGCTCGTCGGCTACCCGATCGTCACAGTGATCCTGGTCGCAGGGATCGCGGCCCATGGGGCCTTGTGGTGGTGGATGTATCGGCATCGTCCCGGAGTGAACGACCCGCCAGGTCCCGTCTGACCGCCCGGCCCTCCGTCAGGACTTCCACCTGCCCCGCTCCCAGGCGAGCGCCAATTCCTCGGCCCGGAAGAGATCCTCGACAAACGTCACCTTGATGTTGCGTTCGTCGCCTGCGACCACCGCCACCCGGGTCATGCCCCACTGCTCCATTGTCTCGGCCGTGTCGACACCCTCCAGCCCGGCGGCCACGGCGGCCCGGTAAGCCTCGAGCAGTGGTCGCGCGGAAAAGACCTGGGGTGTCTGGGCCCTGATCACCGATTCGCTGCCGAGGGGGACTGCCATCCCGTCCGCGATTCGGTACAACGGGGACTCGGGCGCCAGCCCGGGGATGGCGCCGCCTTCCTCGGCGGCGCGGGTGATGCAGGACTCGAGCAGGTCGAGAGTCATGAACGGTCGGGCACCATCGTGAATGGCGACCAGATCGATCGAGCCAGACTCGATCCCCACCGCCAGCGACTCGATGCCGGCAACCTCACTCTGATGACGGGTGGCGCCACCGTTGACGATGGCGATCGACTTGCCGGGGGCGAGAGCGGCCAGCATGGCCTCGAGGCGCGACCGGTCCTCG
>DATHSX010000035.1:0-11759 GCA_035463935.1 Acidimicrobiia bacterium
CGACTATGCCAGTCGACTAGTGCCGGTCCACCAGCGACTGGCACTGGTGGCCGGTGGCTGGTGGCTGGTGGCTGAGGGAATCCTCCCGACATTCTTCTGCGGGCGTGGCAGAATCTCCTGACCAGAGAAAGGAGGTGGTCCAACTTGGGTAAAGCTTTTGGGACACTGGAGGTGGCCGAGCGCTGAGCGGCGCCGGCCGAATTGAGGCGCCGCTCCCTCTTCATTGAGGACGGTGGCGACTCCGACTCGGACCACCGAGCTCTGGGATCCGCGGGTTGGTCCCCCCGCGGCGACGAAACGTCGAAGTGTTCCAGGGTTGCTTTTCGACGAGGGGCTTCTCTCAGGAGAAGCCCCTCGTCTTTCTTTCCAGTGACACTTTTGCCACTGGCTGAACGCCGGTCGCCGCCGGGACGCCACCCGGTCAGGTGTAGGGCACTCCGGTGGTTTCCGAACTGCACCGCGCCTCGTGGTACAGCCGGTCGACCAGGTCTCTGAAGAAGGTCGTCAACGAATCCTCCGCCAAGGCGTGCAGGGCCGCCGCATCGATCAGGCCACCCACCCACGACCCCGGCGGTTGATAGCGGCCCTCGAGCGCAAACTCCACCCGATCGTGGCTCAGAGCCACCATTTCCAGGTCACCCTCGAAGGTGGGGAAGACGTCGGTCTCTTCGAGGGCCCTGATACGGAGTGGCACGACCAGGCAGACGAGCGGCTCGTGGGTCTCTTGGATTTCTCCGACCTGGACCGCAACGCGCTTGACCAACTCGATCCCGGCGACACGCGCCCTCAGCTCGACCTGACCCGTCTCCGTGAAGGCCTCGTCGCCCAGGCGATGGACCACACGACTGACATCGCGGAATCCGACCGGACGATGCGTTACGAGATGAACTAGGGCCACGGACCCATTGTCGACATGCCGGACGGCCGCCAGAAACGGCCCAAGGTCCCAACTTCTCCTCAGGCGGTATCGAAGTAGGTTTCGCGGGAAGGGCCCAGATCACTGTCGACCTCTTCCAGCGTGATCCAGATCCGGGGAAAATCAGCCCTACGGACCGCGGCGAAAGCGGTTACCCGTCCTGGACCGCGGAAGGTTCCGGCGGAGACATGGCGTCCGTCCGGTGCCGTCAACCAGATCTCATAGTAGGTGCCCGGTAATGCCTCCTGGATCCCGGAGATGTCCAGCACCATCCGGGTCCCTTGTCCGGTGAGCCACCCCTGAACGACGGCGGTGCCGTTCTCGGCCTCGACGGTGCTGGCCATGACCAGTTCCCAATCAGGAACCCCCTGGCGCCACCACGACACCGCTCCCAGGGCCACCACCAGCACCGCCGCCGCCACGACCGGAAGCCAGCCCACCCCGCCCTTTGCGGTGGACTCCTCATCCTTTCCGTCTCGAAGCAGACGTTCGATGCGCGCGCCGAGATCGGGCGGCGGCTCCTCCCACAAGCCCGACCCCGAGAGCTCGACGCGCGCTCGCGCCCAGGCAGCCTGCTCTGACCGACAGCTCCGGCAACCGCTCAAGTGACCTTCGAGGGCCCCGGACGACCCGCCCGCCAGCATCTCGGTACGTGCGTCCTGGCAGTTCATGCGGTGGCCTCACGAACATGGGACAGCATGGCCACCAGCCGGCGATGGGCCCTGTGGGCCCGGCTTTTGACCGTCCCGACCGGGATCCCCAGACGTTCGGCGGTTTCTTCCTGGGTGAGCCCCAAAAAGAACGTCGACTCGATCACGGCCCGTTCCTCCCCGGTGAGGCGGTCGACCGCGGTACGAACCTGCCAGGCCTCCCACATACCTTCGAACGACACGGGGAGAGCCACGATATCCGGATCCTCGAACCGGTCCACGCGATCGGCCCGATGCCGCCGCTCCCGCCGGTAGACATCGACCGCGGCTCTGCGGGCGATGGCGTAGAGCCAGGGCGCCGGGTCGCGGCCGACTTCGAAAGATGCCGCCGCCCGCCAGGCCTGGAGAAAGGTCTGTTGGGTCGCGTCCTCGGCCAGAGTCCTGTCACCGAGCGCCCGCAGGCAGACCACAAAGACGGCCCGGCCGTACCCGTCGTATAGAGCCCGAACCGCTTCGGCGTCTCCGGCGGCCAGTCTTCTCATCATCCGGGCCGGATCCATTTCAGTACCTACGCACGGCCGTTGTCGGTTGGTTCGATCAGAAGTTGAGTTGGCCGATGAGATCGTCGAAGAAGTCCCCTATCGCCGCCCCGGCGCGACCCAGTGCCCACCACGCCACGATCACCAAGGCGACCAGCACGACGGCCGTGACCACGGCCCTCCGGCGATAGAAGTCCCTCTCTGTGGCATCCTCCAGGTAGGAGAGGGGCGCGACCGTCCGGGTCGGCGCGGGCATCGGCGCGGCCACCGCGGTAGCCGTCCTGCGAACGGATGGCTCCGGGGCGGGCGCGGAAGTGTCGACCGTCTCCGCACCGGTTGGCGTCGGTGATTCTTCAGCCGGCGGGCGGCGGGAAGGCACCGCGGGAGCCAGCGCCAGCATTTCGGTGCGCTCCGAGGCCAGGTCGGAAAGCTCCCGCAGGCCGCTGTGCCGGGTGGAGGGGACCGGTCGGGCAAAACCAGCTCTGCCCAGCATGTCTGCCTCGTCGAGGCCCAGCACCGCGGCCACGGCCGATACCGATTGCGGGTCGCCGGGGTGGGTGCGGCCCTGTTCCCAGGCCCGAATGGTCGACGAGGACTTGCCAACGAGTTCGGCGAGACGGGTCTGGCTGATTCCGGCCTGCTGCCGACCGCGCCGAACCAGGTCCCCAAAGGACGTCGACATCACCGTCAGATTACCGGGGCGTGGGGATACCCCCGGTAGTACCCGAAGCCAATCGAGGCGCGGGCGCCGCTAGCCGGCGACCTTGCGCTGGGCGTCGGCCACGGCGATAGCGGTCAGGTTCACCACATCCGTCACCTCGGCGTCGCGCTGCAAGACATGGACCGCTTTCGCCAATCCCGACAGGATCGGCCCAATCACCTCGGCATCCGCCAAACGGTTCAGCAGCTTGTAGGAGGCGTTGGCAGCAGTCAGGTTGGGAAAGACCAGGACGTTGGCCGCGCGATCGAGCGGGCCGCCCGGATGCCGGGCCGCGATCAGTTCCGGCACGACCGCGGTGTCGGCCTGCATCTCGCCGTCGACGGGTATGTCCGGCCGGCGCCGGGCGAACTCGGCCACCGCCTGGCGAACCCGCTCCGGTTCGCTCCCCCGCGCGCTGCCGAAATCCGAATAGGAGATGAAGGCCACCCGTGGCTGCCTGTTGAACTGGGTGATGGCGGTGTCGACGGCAGCCTCGGCGATCTCGGCGAGCTGCTCGGCAGAAGGCTCGATGTTGACCGCGCAGTCGGCGAAGAAATACGGCGCCCCTTTCACCACGACCACATAAACCGAGCTGACGATGGTGCGGCCAGCCTGCATGGGCAGGACCTGCAGGGCGGGGCGAATGGTCTCCGGATAGAAAGTGGTGAGACCTCCCAGCACGGCATCGGCGACGCCCTCCCGGACCATCAGCGCAGCAAACATGTTGTGATCGCGGACGCCGACCCGGGCCTCCTCGGCCGTCATCCCCTTCGGGCGCCGAAGCTCCTCGAGGGTGCCTGCATAACGAGCCAGGGTTGTCGCCTGGGTGGACGGGTCGATGACCTCGATGCCCTCCAGGCTGATGCCGAGCTCGTCCGCCATTTCCCGGATCAGACCCACATCGCCGAGAAGCACCGGGGAGCCAATCCCCTCATCTTTCACCCTCCGGGCCGCTCGCATGATCCGGAGATCGTCGCCGTGGGGGTAAACCACCCGCATGGGTTGGACCCGGGCCGCGGAGGTCACCGTGTTGAGCAGGCCATGGGAAGCCTGGAAACGCGACCGCAGTTCTTCCGTGTAGGCATCCACGTCGTGCATGGGCTTGCCCGCCAGCCCCTCGGCCGTGGCGGCGGCCGCCACCGCCGGGGCGACGGTCCACAAGACCCTGGGGTCGAACGGTTTGGGGATTATGTATTCCGGACCGAAGCCAAGACGATCGACCTGGTATGCCTTGAGCACCGATTCGGGCACCGGCTGGCGGGCCAGGTCGGCAAGTGCCTGGGACGCGGCCACCTTCATGCCCTCGCTGACCCCGGTAGCCCTGACATCGAGTGAGCCCCGGAAGATGAACGGGAACCCCAGCACGTTGTTTACCTGGTTGGGGAAGTCGCTGCGCCCGGTGGCGACGATGGCATCGGGCCGGGCCCGGCGGGCGGCCTCGTAGGTGATCTCGGGGTCCGGGTTGGCCAGGGCGAAGATCACTGGCGAGGGCGCCATTCCCCGCACCATCTCCTCGCTCACGGCCCCACCCACCGACACCCCGACGAAGGCGTCGGCGTCCCGGAGGGCTTCGCTCAGCGTCCTTGCCGAGGTGGGCTGGGCAAACTCCCGTTTGATCTCGGTCAGGTCACCCCGGTCGCTGTGCACCACTCCCTTGCTGTCCACCATGAGCGTGTTCTCAGGCCGTACCCCGATGTGGTGGAAGAAACGCGCCGTAGCGATCCCGGCGGCTCCGGCCCCGCTGAACACCACCCGCATCTCCTCGATCTTCTTGCCGACCAGCTCGGCCGCATTCATGAAGGCCGCGCCCGCAATGATGGCGGTGCCATGCTGGTCGTCGTGGAAGACCGGGATGCGCAGCCGCTTGCGGAGTTCTGACTCGATGTAGAAACAATCGGGCGCCTTGATGTCCTCGAGATTGATGCCGCCCACGGTTGGCTCGAGCAGTTCGCAAAAACGGATGACATCGTCCGGATCGATCGCGGCGATCTCGAGATCGAAGACGTCGATGTCGGCGAAGCGCTTGAACAGGACCGCCTTGCCTTCCATGACCGGCTTTCCGGCCAGCGGCCCGATGTTGCCGAGACCGAGCACCGCCGACCCATTGGAGACCACCGCCACCAGGTTCCCGCGGTTGGTGAAGCGAAATGCGGCATCCGGGTCTTCGGCGATCAGCAGGCAGGGCTCGGCCACCCCGGGCGTATAGGCCAGGCTGAGATCGCTCTGGGTGGCGGTCGGCTTGGTGGGCCGGGTCGCGATCTTCCCCGGTCGAGGGAATTCGTGATAATGGAGCGCTTCGCTGAAACCGGCTCGTTCGGTGACCTGCTTCTCGGCCATGATTCGTTGGCACCCTACACCTTCGCCACCCCCCGAGGACCCGGTGGCCAATCCCGGCGAACCTGCGAAAATACGGATGACTCGGGGCAACGTCCATGCTGGAACATGAGAGCAATCGATGAGCAAGGAAAACGGCTACAAGGTCATGCAGGGCTGGAGGGTGGGTCATGTGGTGGACGAATCCACCACCCGTTCGGGCCTGTTGGTCCCGGCCGGGACCAAGGAGGGAAACGACGCCCTGGCCTTGATCGACGTCCACACCGGCCAGCAATTCTGGGCCGTCCCTGCCGGGGCCTGGCGATTCATCTGGCCCCCTACGGGCCGGCCGGTGGTGGCCGTGCGTGAGTCCCAGATCATCGTCGAGGAACAGCTCAATCGAACCGACAGCGACGGCCAGTACCTATGAGACCCGGCGGCTACCGCCGGGCTACCCGCTTGGAAGGTAATTCGACGCCTATCCCGGACCCGGTCTTCTACGGTTCGCGCCCGCGATGACTGTCCCCGATCAGCCCACCGGACGACTGCGGCGCCGCCTTACCGCCACCGTCACCGACCTCACGGTTGCCCGCCAGCGGGCGATGCTGGTGGGCGTTGTAGTCGGTGGGGCCAGCATGGCCGAGGCCGAGCGCTCGCTGGACGAGCTCGACCTGCTGGTAGACACCGCCGGGGCCGATCCGGTCGACGCCGAGCTGGTGAGACGGGGCGGCCTCGACCCCGCGCTCTATATCGGCAAAGGCAAGGCGGCCGAGCTGGCTTCGGCGGCCAAGGCTGCCGACGTCGATGTCGTGGTCTTCGACAATCAGCTCACCCCCGCTCAGCAGCGCAACCTGCAGAAGCTCTTCGAGTGCGACGTGGTCGATCGGGAAGCGCTGATCCTGGACATCTTCGCGCAGCATGCCAGCAGCCGCGCCGGCGCCATCCAGGTTGAGCTGGCCCTGCTCCGCTACAACCTGCCTCGCCTGCGGGGCAAAGGCGTGACGCTTTCGCAACAGACTGGTGGGATCGGCGCCCGACGTGGCCCCGGTGAAACGAAGCTCGAGACCGATCGCCGACGAATCGAACAGCGCATCTCGCGCCTGGAGCGGGAGTTGAAGGAAATGAACAGCGTCAGGCGGACCCAGTCGAAGGCCCGCCGTCGGTCCGCGGTGCCCGTGGTGTCACTGGTGGGCTACACCAACGCCGGCAAGTCGACTCTGCTCAACCAGCTAACCGACGCCGGGGTTCTGACCGAAGACCGCCTCTTTTCCACGCTCGATTCCACCGTCCGGAGATACCAGCTGCCCGATGGTCGCCCGGTGCTCATCTCTGACACGGTCGGCTTTGTGCGGCGCCTTCCTCACCACCTGGTGGAGGCATTCCGTTCCACCCTGGACGAAGTGAAGGAGGCCGACTTGCTGCTGCATCTCGTGGACTCCTCGGACGCCGAGCCCGAGGGGCAGATCGCGGCAGTGCACAACGTGCTCGAGCAAATCGGGGCCCGCCACGTTCCCGAGTTGCTCGTGCTCAACAAGGTCGACCTGGTGGAACCGCCAACGATTCAGAGGTTGCAGAACCTCCATCCGGAAGCCGTCGCGGTCTCCGCTCTCAACGGCGACGGCACCGCCGAACTAGCGGCCGCCATCTCCGAGAGACTGGCTGCCGACGTCGTGGTGGTGCGTCTCGAGATCCCATATGCGAGGGCCGATATCGCCGCCGCCGCCCATCGTGAGGGCGAGGTCGTGGTCGAAAAACATGAGGAAACCGGCTCGGTGCTGGAGGTGCGGCTCCCGAAGGCGAGTCTGGCCCACTTCGACGGGTTCGTGGCTGACTGAATTCAACCGGGAGTCAGCTAGCGAACAGCTTCCGGAAAGCCAGCAGGGCCGCCCCCACAATTCCGGCCTCGTTGCGAAGCGTGGCGGGCACGATTTCAACCGAGGTATGCAGGTATTCACCCCATTTGTCCCAGCGTCGGGAGACACCGCCGCCCAGGATGAAGAGGTCGGGGGAGAGGATCCGACTGAGATGATCGAGCAGCCGATCGACCCGACCCGCCCACACCTTCCATGAGAGATTCTGCTCGTCCTTGACACCGGCGGCGGCCCAATCCTCGACCGGATCGTGACCGTTCAGTTCGATATGACCGAACTCGGTGTTGGGAACGAGGACCCCGTCATAGAACAGGGCCGAGCCAATGCCCGTGCCCAAGGTGAGTAGCAACACCACTCCCTGCCGCTCTCGCCCCGACCCGAACGACATCTCGGCCAGGCCGGCGGCGTCAGCGTCGTTGACGACCACCACCGGCTGACCCGTAACGCTCGAAAAGAGTTCGGCGGCACGGCAACCGATCCAGGCCTGGTCGACGTTGGCAGCACTCAGGGTGACCCCGTCCTTCACGATGGCTGGGAAGGTGCAGCCGGCAGGACCCCGGTATGCAAAGTGTTCGAAGACCTGGCTTACTGCCTCGGCGACCGCGGCAGGCAGCGACGGCTCCGGCGTTGCCAGCTTGAATCGTTCGCCCAGGAGGCTTCCCGTCACCGGATCGACCAGATTGCCCTTGATGCCCGATCCGCCGATGTCGATGCCCAGGATGGCTGCCATCGCCCGAGGATATCCCCCAGCCAGGCGGCGTTAGGCTCCGCCGGGTGACGCCGCCGGGGCAGAAGGAAGCCGACATCGCGGTGGTCGGCTTGGCCGTGATGGGTCAGAACCTCGCCCTGAATCTGGCCGATCACGGGTACGCCGTCGCGGTCTACAACCGCACCGCCCCCGTCACCGAGCGTTTCGTGGGCGAGAACCCCCATTCCCACCTGCGAGCTGCTACGGAGCTTCGCGACCTCGTCGCCGGGCTCGCCCGGCCGCGACGCTTTCTCCTCATGGTCAAGGCGGGGGCAGCCGTTGATCAGACGCTCGACAGCCTGCTGGCACTGCTCGAGCCCGGGGACATCGTGATCGATGGTGGCAACAGCTTTTGGAGAGACACCGAGCGCCGGCTGCGGCTCGCCGGCGCCCGCGGTGTCCACCTGATCGGCGCCGGCATTTCGGGCGGCGAAGCGGGGGCCCGCCATGGCCCCTCGATCATGCCCGGAGGCGCCGCCGAAGCTTGGCCTCACGTCAAGGCAATGCTCCAGGCCATCGCCGCCCAGGCTCCTGACGGCCGCCCCTGCTGTGATTGGATCGGTCCGCAGGGTTCTGGTCACTTCGTGAAGATGGTTCACAACGGCATCGAATATTGCGATATGCAGGTGATCGCCGAGGCCTATCACCTCATGAGGGCATCCGGGCGTTCCAACCCGGAATCGGCGGCTGCCTTCCGACGCTGGCACCAAACCAGGCTTGACTCCTACCTGATCCAGATCACGGCCGAGATCCTCCAACGAGAAGACACGGATGGACTCCCCCTGATCGACCGCATCCTCGACTCGGCCGGTCAGAAAGGCACCGGCCGGTGGGCCGTGGAGAGCGCCCTCGAGTTGGGTCAGCCGGTCACCCTGCTCGCCGAGGCGGTCTTTGCTCGCATCGTCTCGGCCCTCAAGGAGCAACGGAGCGAGGCGGCGGCCCTTTTGCCCGGTCCCGACACCCAACTGGTGGTCGAGGAAACCGATATCACCGACGCGCTCTACGGCTCCAAGGTCGTGTCCTACGCACAGGGATTCACCCTCATGCAGGCCGCCTCCCAGGAGGAGGGTTGGGGTCTGGACCTGGCGGCGATCGCCCCCCTCTGGCGGGCGGGATGCATCATCCGGGCGGCGCTGCTCGACTCCATCACCGAGGCATTCAGGCAGAGACCCGACCTGTCGAGCCTGCTCGTCGATCGCGAGTTCAGCAACGAGATGGCTGGCGTACTGCCCGGGTGGCGACGGGTGGTATCCGCCGCCGCCATCGCCGGCATCCCGGTCCCGGCCTATGCCGGCGGTCTCGCCTTCTACGACTCCTATCGCGCCGGGTGGTTACCCGCCAACCTGATCCAGGCTCAGCGCGACTACTTCGGTGCCCATACGTACGAAAGGACCGACCGACCCCGCGGCGAGTTCTTCCATACCGAGTGGTGACGACTGCCGCCTACCATCCCCCCCTCCCCCACCAGAAGGTCTTCCGTGACTGAAAACCCATACCGCCTGGCCCGAACCGTCGTTCCCCGTCGCTACGACCTGACCCTCACGCCCGACCTCGCCCGGGCCACCTTCTCGGGCCGTGAGACGATCCAGGTCGAGGTGGAGATGCCGGTCACCGAGATTCTTCTCAACGCCCATCAACTGGAGATCCAGCGGGCGGTGATCAGCAACGGTGCGACGACGGTGAGCGGCACCGTCGAACTGATCCCGGAAGATCAGCGGGCTCGCATCGCCCTTGACGGTCCGATCGGCGCTGGATCGTGGCGGCTCGATCTGGAATTCACCGGCATACTGAACGACCAGCTGGTTGGCTTCTACCGGTCCACGTTCACCGACGTCGATGGCGTCGAGCAGGCGATCGCCACCACCCAGTTCGAAGCCACCGACGCCAGGCGAGCTTTCCCGTGCTGGGACGAGCCCGACCTGAAGGCGGTGTTCTCCATCACCCTCGTAGTGCCCGAGGATCTGCTGGCGGTGTCGAACACTCCGGAGCTGGAGCGTCGGGATGCGGGCGACGGCCGGGTGGCGATCCGCTTCGCGGACACGATGGTGATGTCAACCTATCTGGTTGCTTTCGTGGTCGGCCCCTTCGAGGCTACCGACCCCGTCGACGTGGAGGGAGTCCCCGTTCGCATCATCGCCCCCCGCGGCAAACTCGGGCTCTCATCGTTCGCCCTCGAGTGCGCCGTGTTCGATCTCCGCTATCTGCGCGATTACTACGGCATCCCTTATCCGGGGCTCAAGATCGACCATGTCGCCATACCTGACTTCGCATTCGGGGCTATGGAAAACCTCGGCTGCATCACCTATCGGGAAACGGCCCTCTTGGTTGACCCGGGGACCGCCAGCCAGTCAGAACTACTCCGGGTTCTCGACGTGATCGGCCACGAGCTCGCCCATATGTGGTTCGGCGATCTGGTGACCATGAAATGGTGGGACGGGATCTGGCTCAACGAGGCTTTCGCCTCGTTCATGGAATTCAAGGCAACCAATGCCATGAGGCCGGAATGGAAGCGCTGGCTGTCGTTCGCCGCCGTCGAACGGCCGTGGGCGTTGGGAGTCGACGCCCTCCAGTCGACCCGTCCCGTTGAGTTCGAAGTCCGCTCCCCGGACGAGGCCAACGAGATGTTCGACGCACTTACCTACGGCAAAGGATCGTCGGTCCTGCGAATGATCGAGCAGTTCATCGGCGAGGAATCCTTCCGCCAGGGCGTCGGGAACTACCTCCGGCGACACTCCTATGCCAACACGGTGACCGCCGACCTCTGGAACGGTCTCAATGCGGCGTCCGGCCAGCCGGTCGGCGAGATAATGGACACCTGGATTCTGCAGCGGGGATTTCCCCAGTTAGAGGTGACCCCGACCGCAAGCGGCATCAAGCTCAGCCAGCGGAGGTTCCTCACCATCCCCGATGATTCGGACCAGACGCTCTGGCAGGTGCCGGTACAGATCCGAAGCACCGAACCGGGTGAGCCCCAACAGAAGTACCTGCTCAAGACCTCCGAGGCGACAATCCCGATCCCACGGCCCGGGGTGGTGATCGCCAATGCCGGCGGTCATGGCTTCTATCGGGTGCGGTACGACCGTGAACTCTTCTCCAACCTGGTGGACCGCCTGGCCTCGCTTGACGATCTGGAGCGATACGGACTGATCGACGACACCTGGGCCTTCGTCGAGTCCGGTCAACAGCCGGCCACGGATTTCCTTCGCCTGGCCGGGGCCTATCAGGATGAGACCGAACAAGCGGTATGGGGTTCCGTGCTGGGGGGGGTAGCGGCTATCGGTCATCATCTGGTTGACGATGATCACCGGCCGGCCTTTGCGAACTGGGTCGGAGCACTCGTCACGCCCGCGTTCTCCCGATTGGGATGGGATCCCCGCCCCGGGGAGTCGGATCTCACCCGGCGGCTGCGGGGCCAATTGATAGGGGCGCTCGGCCGTCTGGCCGACGATCCCGACGTCATCGCCCGTTGTCGCAAACTGGTCGAGGTCATCATCGAGGATCCCCGCGTTGTCGATCCGGAAATCGCACGGGCGTCGTTGTTCGTGACAGCCGATCACGGCGGCGAGACGGAGTACCGGCGATTTTATGACCAGTACAAGACCACCACCGCGCCGCACGAGCAGCAAAGGTGGCTGCTGACTCTGGCAGCCTTTGACAACCCCGATCTAGTGGTGGAGACGGTCACCGCCAGCCTGGACGGAAGAATCCGCACGCAGGACTCGGCCTGGGTCATCGGGGCCAGCTACGGCAATCGTGTCCACGGCCACCTCGCCTGGCAGCAGGTCCGGCGCAACTGGGACTCCTTCGTCAAACTCCCCACTATGACCCAGCGACGGATGATCGAGGGCTTGCCGGCGCTGGCCCGACCGGAGGTAGCGGCCGAGATCCAGGCGTTTTTCGCGGAGACGAGCCTGCCGCACTGCGCCAAGTCGATCGCCCAGAACCTCGAACGTCTCCGAGCCAACGTCCTGCTCCGAAAAAGGGAAACCGCCGCGGTGGGAGAGTTCCTATCGCGCTAGTCG
>DATHSX010000036.1:0-5487 GCA_035463935.1 Acidimicrobiia bacterium
GAAGGGGTTGGGGAGGCGAGCCGTCAGGTAGGCGGTTAGATCGTCACCGTCGGCGATGGCCGCGACATACATCCCGGCGTTGGTATGGACCGGACAAGCGGCCAGACAGGGGATGTTGCGGTCGAAGAACGAGAGCGCCTCCATCAGATCCACCCTCGGCGCTGGGCGACCCGCATGGCCCACATTCCCACCCCCAAGAAGCCCGCCCACACTGCCGTGCCCACCAGGTCGGCCACGAATCGAGAAGCCTGGGCGAGGGCGGGCAGCCGCAGAACCCAGGAAGGCAGCCAGACCGTGGCCAGGGTGAAGTACACCACGATGGCTAGCGCCGCCACCCCGGCCACGGTCCAACTCTTCTGATTCGACGGCAAACGGACACCCTTCAGTGATTGCGGCTTCTAGCCGACCAGCGTCACCTCGATCCAGCCTTGATTGGAGCTTTGGGCATGGCTCTCGTCGACCCAGCCCTCGGGGCCGAAGTCCGGATCCCAGTAGGCCAGGGCCATCCCTGCGGAGGCTCCGCCCACCTCCAGTTGCCCGTCGTTGTCGTCACCGGTCTGGAGCGGCCGCGCCATCTCGAAGACCCACGTCCCCTCGCCGTCAGCGGTGGGATTGGTATGGCTCCACACCCCGAGCAGGCTGTTCTCGCTGTTGGCGCTGTTGTCGTCCTCGCGCTCGTCGGGCACCGTCGACCACTCGTCGTCGAAGTTGCACCCCGAGTCGTTGCCGAGGTCACCGTCGCCGGGACCCGCCGTGGCCCCGCCGCTCCCGACGCCAGTGGCGCATTCGAGCTCCCAGTGCCAGATGTCGACCATGCCCAGGCTGGTCTCGCGGTCCGGCTCCTGGGCGCCCATGTGCGCCCCAGCCTCGGCATCGATCCGCCACATGACCGCCGCCGAGCCCGACAGATGGGGCTCCTCGGCGTCCCAGTTGTAATCGTCCTGGACCGAGAAGAGCACATAAACGAACTCGTCGTCGTGGGCCACCTGGACGGTCGCCTCCAGCGGGGCGACCTCCTCGCCCTCGATGGCCTCCAGGGTGAGATCCAGGCCGGCGATCCCGTCCCAGTCGGCAGCATCACCGTCGACGGTGATAGTGGCTGCCGGGGCCTCCAAGGTCCGAGCGGGGCCCTCCTCGTCGCCCGGGGCTGTGGTCTCGGCCGTGGTGGTCTCGGTCGTCGTGGGCTCGGCCGAGGTGGTCTCGGTCGTCGTGGTCTCGGTCGTCGTGGTCTCGGCAGCGACGGTCGAAGTCGTCGCTGCGCCGCCGCAGGCGGCCAGAACCAAGACCAGGGCTGCTCCCATGGTGAGCCGGATCTTCATCCAGGGTCCTCCTTCAAATGGCATAGCCACCAGGACCCCTTTGAAGCCCGGGCGGCCGACAACCAACCTGATTGTTCCGAAGAGTATTCGAGACGGAGTGACACTGCCGCGAGGGCCGAAAGGCCCAACCCTCCGGATGTTCTGACCTCCGGCAGTCTGGCGCCACGGAACGCCGCGGAGCAGCATTTCCATGCGCTCAAAGGCGCTGATCCGGCTTACGGCACGGTCGGGGGCAGGCCGAAGAGCGGGAACAGGCGGGCGGTATCGAGGAAGAAGGTGAACTCGACGATCGAGCCTGCGGAGATCTCGAGAACCTGTATCGACCACGGCTCGAAGCTCCCACCGGGCCCGCTGGGCTTGTACTGAGCGAAGGCGGGCGAGCCGTTGGCCGCGACCGGGATCAGGCGCGAGCCACGGCAGCCAATCCCGGGGCCGGTCCACCAACGGAGAATCTCGTCGCGGCCTCGTAACCAGAGGGAGTAGGGCGGCATCGACTGGATGGCGTCCTCCTGGATGAGGGCGGTGAGGGACTCCAGGTCGTAGCGCTGGAAGGCGTCGACGTAACGGTCGAGGAGGCTGCGCTCCGTCTCGACCTTCGGCTCGGACAGGTCGGCCGCGCTCAGGTTCCGCGCCGCCAGCGCGGCACGGGCCCGCTGCAGGGTGCTGTTGGCCGACGCCACCGTTGTATCCAATAGTTGGGCCACTTCGCTCGCCCGCCAGGCGAGGACGTCGCGCAATATCAGCACGGCCCGCTGGCGGGGAGGGAGGTGCTGGAGGGCGGCGATGAACGCGAGCCGGATCGACTCCCGGGCTACTGCCTGTTCGGCGGGATCGTCGCTCGCGGTCAGGGCCCGCCCATCCGGCACCGGCTCGATCCAGGTGGTTTCCGCCAGCGGCGGAGCCAGGGGGTCGTCTGCGGTCAATGCTCCGCTCAGGTCCATGGGCCGGGCCCGGCGCTGGTTCGCCTTCAGCATGTCCAGGCACACGTTGCTGGCTATCCGGTAGAGCCAGGTGCGGAGGGACGACCTGCCTTCGAACCGATCAAGGCTCCGCCAGCCGCGGGCAAATGTCTCTTGCACAGCGTCCTCGGCCTCGAAAGGGGAACCCAGCATCCGGTAGCAGTAGCCGGTCAGTTCGACCCGGTACCGCTCGAATTGGCGCTCGGGCGGCTCGCCCTGGTCGTTCGGTGTGAGGGCGGGGACCGGGGCCGGTTTGGTTCTGAGAGTCATCGATCAACCTCCTCGGGAGGCTCGTCAGGACGAGGGACCATACTCACGTTCGCGAACGAAGCCACCTCTCTCACCCCGCCCCACTTCCGGGAGACCGCGACCAGGACGGCGGGGCCGCTCCCACAATTGCGGATCGCCCGCAGGGAAAGGCCGCACAGCCACAGGATGTCCCCCGATCGGAATCGGTAACGGCTACCGCGCCGGCCTTCGACCTCGACCTCGCCGTGCTCGACCACGACGAGGGCGTCCTCCCAATCGCCCGCCTCATACTCCCGCCAGCGGCCGGGGGCGAGCGTCAGGACCCGCCGTTGGAGCGAGCGAGGGAGCGGTCTGGCGAGCAAGGTGAGGCTGTTCCAATCGGCCGCATCGTCCCTCATGGCGCCCAGCTGCCTGGTCGAGACGGGTGGTACCGGAAGCAATCCATCGCTGATATATGACTGTCAAGCGACCGGTAATTCATCGCTGTGGCGACACGGAACAGAATCCCAGGCCGAAGAGGGCGGTAGACCCGTCCTGGTCACCTCCTCGGCTTGGTCCGGGCGGCGATCCGGGCCAGTGCCCCTTCCCAGCCGGCATCGAAGGTCCGCCCCGGTTCATCCAGATCCACCACCACCGGTGCATGGTCGGAGGGGGTCACGGGGCCCTTCCGGGCTTCTCGATCGATCTCGGCCCATACCGTGCGTTCGGCCACCGGGGAGGTCACGTAGATCAAGTCGATACGCATGCCCTCGTTGCGATGGAACATCCCCGCCCGATAATCCCACCAGGAAAAGCGGCCCGCTTCCGGACGGTGGAGCCGGAAGGCGTCGACCAGTCCCCACTCCCGCAACCGGGTCAAAGCCGCCCGCTCGGGTGCGGACACGTGAGTTCCCCCGTGGGCCGCGGCGGCCGCCCAGACGTCCTCGTCGGACGGAGTGGCGTTGAAGTCGCCCCCCAGGACCATGGGCTCCTCGGAGGAACGGGTTTCGACCAACCAGCGATGAAGCCGCTCGAACCAGCGCAGCTTGCCCTCGTAGAAGGGTGAGCCGACCTCGCGACCGTTGGGGGCGTAGAGACTGACGAACCTCACCCCGGCGGACACCGCGCTCAGCATGCGGGCTTCATCGAAGGGATTGAAGTCCTCTTCGGCGAGGCCGGCGCCCGCTCCCAGGCGGCTGTCTCGCACCGGTCCATCGCCGAAATTGGTTATCACCTCTCCGATTCCCCACCGGCTGGCGATAGCGACCCCGTTCCAGCGGCCTTCGCCGTGGTGAGCCAACTCGTATCCCGCCGCCCGGAAGGGCAGTTCCGGCACGTCGTCGTCGGCCAGCTTCGTTTCCTGCATCAGCAGAACATCTGGGGCGACCCGGTCGAGCCATCGCTCCACACCCTCCAGGCGAGCCTTTAGCGAGTTGACATTCCAGGTGGCGATCCGCATCTACTTCCCGACCCTACCGGGCAAACATCCCCGCACCGCAGGTGTGCGGCACCGAGGTAACGGGTGCCGTAACACCCAGGCGGGCGATGAGTGGTCATGGTCCGGCTGGCCGCACGTTGGCCGTGGATCCGTGGTGCATCGGTGCAACTCGTCGAACCCGGATTTTGGATCAGACCGCTAGTCACGACACGCCGAAGCCCGTTGGGTGATAGGTTGCCGTCCGGACAGGAGGAGGTTCTCGTTGACGTCGGTTCGACTGCTCGTCGGTACTCGCAAAGGTGGCTTCGTGATCACTGCCGGTCCCGACCGGGAGGATTGGGAGATCAGCGGTCCCCATTTCGGCGGGTGGGAAACCTTCCATATGCAGGCCGCGCCATCCGACCCCGACCGGCTGTACGCCGCCCTGTGGACCGCCTGGCACGGCACTGTGATCCAGCGGAGCAGCGACGGGGGCCGGAGCTGGGAACCCGTCGGCAACCAGTTCAGCTACGCCGACTCCGAGATCACCCACCAGGGCTGGGAGGGCGAGCAGACGTCCTGGGCGTTCAAGAAGGTCTGGCACCTCGAGGCCGACCCGGAGAATGCCGACTCGGTGTACGCCGGGGTCGAGGACGCGTCCCTCTTCCATTCCAAGGATGGGGGCCTCGGCTGGCAGGAGTTGCCTGGCCTACGCCGCCATCCGACCGGGTCAAGCTGGCAGCCCGGGGCGGGCGGTCTGTGCCTCCACACGATCGTCTTCGATCCCGAAGACCCCCAACGGATCTACACCGCCATCTCGGCCGCCGGTGTGTTCCGCTCCGACGACGGCGGCCAAAACTGGAAGGCGGCCAACTCGGGGCTGCGAGCCGAGTACACCCCGGAGCCCGAGCCGGAGGCCGGGTATTGCGTGCACAAGATCGCCTTGCATCCCGAGCATCCCCGGACCCTCTTCATGCAGAAACACTGGGGGGTATACAGAAGCGACGACCGCGGCGACTCCTGGAACAAGATCAGCGGCGAGCTGCCGGTCGACTTCGGCTTTCCGGTGGCGGTGCACGCCCAACAGCCCGAGACGATCTACGTGATCCCGATCACCAGCGACAGCGAGCACTACCCGCCGGATGGGGCGCTGCGGGTGTGGCGGAGCACAAAGGCCGACGGTCAGTGGGAGCCGCTCGGCAAGGGTCTCCCCGACCGGCACTGCTATGTCAACGTGCTTCGTGACGCCATGGCGGTGGACCGCCTCGACCCCTGCGGTATCTACTTCGGGACCACCGGTGGCCAGGTCTACTCCTCGGTGGACGCGGGCGACAGTTGGCAGCCGGTCGCCACCGCCCTCCCCCAGGTGCTGTCGGTGGAGGTGGCGACGATCACGTGAGCCTGGTGGTCTCTCTCCCCACTCACCTGTGGCGGCTGGCCGGCCTCCCCGGTCCGACCCTCACCCTCGAGGTGGAGGAAGCGACTTTGGGAGGGGTCCTCGACGCTCTGGAGGAGCGGCATCCCGAGCTGCGGGGCACCATCCGCGACCATCCCGGGCCGGATG
>DATHSX010000037.1:0-6195 GCA_035463935.1 Acidimicrobiia bacterium
ATGTGTCGGATCTGCTTCCGGCAGCTGGCGATGCGGGGAGAGCTCCCCGGGATCAGAAAGGCTTCGTGGTAGTCATGCTGACCGATCCCATCGCCGACATGCTGACCCGGATTCGCAACGCCGTGGCCGTCGGGCACGATCGTGTCGCGATGCCCGGCTCGCACCTGCGCGAGGGTGTGGCCCGCATCTTGGCCTCCGAGGGTTACATCGATCGTTACGAGATGTCGGCCGAGGCGGCCAAGTCGACCCTGACGCTCTTCCTGCGTTACGGTCCCCGCCGCACCCCGGCCATCTCCGGGCTGAAGCGGGTGTCCCGCCCCGGTCACCGGGTCTACCGGCCGGCTGCCTCCCTGCCCCGCGTGCAGGGTGGCCTGGGCGTGGCCGTGGTCTCCACCTCTCAGGGCCTGCTGCCCGACCGCGAGGCCCGGCGCCGCCGCCTCGGCGGCGAGATCGTCTGCGAGGTCTGGTGACATGAGCAGGGTTGGAAAGAAGCCGATCTCGGTGCCTGCCGGGGTAGAGGTCACCCTCGAGGGGTCCAGGGTCCACGTCAAGGGCCCCCGAGGCCGGCTGGAACGGGTGTTTCCCGACAGCGTCGGTGTGACGATGGACGAAGGAGTCCTCAGCGTCTCCCGCGAGAACGACGAGCGCCGGGTCCGGGCCTTGCACGGGCTCTCCCGGGCGCTACTGGCCAACATGGTCCAGGGTGTCGCGGAGGGCTTCAAACGCGAGCTTTCCATCGTCGGTGTCGGCTATCGGGCGGCGATGAAAGGCGCCAACCTGGAGTTGCAGCTCGGGTTCAGCCATCCGGTTCCCGTAGCCGCGCCCGATGGCATCACGTTCGAGGTACCTGAACCGACCAAGATCATCGTTTCGGGGATCGACAAGGAGCAGGTTGGCCAGGTGGCGGCCGACATACGCAAGCTCCGCCCACCGGAGCCTTACAAGGGCAAGGGAATCCGTTACGTCGACGAGTACGTGCGGCGCAAGGCCGGGAAAGCAGGAAAGCGATGACAAGTCGCCAACATGCCCGCAAGCGCCGTCACCATCGGGTGCGCAAGGCCGTTTCCGGCACCACGGCCCGGCCCCGGCTGGCCGTGTTCCGGAGCAATCGGTACATCTACGCCCAGGTGATCGACGACGTCAGCGGTCGTACCCTTGCTTCCGCCTCGTCCCAGGAGACCAACCTGCGCGACAGGACGTTGACCGTCGCGGTGGCCAGTGAAGTGGGCAAGCTCCTGGGCGCGAGGGCCCGGGAGGCCGGGATAGGAGCCGTGGTCTTCGACCGCGGAGGGTTCGCCTACCACGGGCGGATCAAGGCCCTGGCCGACGCGGCCCGGGAAGCCGGGTTGGACTTTTGAGGCTTCACCCCGAAGCCGAATTGGAAATGTAGGAGAGCCATGGCCGACATTCAGTTCGACGAGAGAGTCATCACCATCAACCGGGTGGCCAAGGTCACCAAGGGTGCCAAGCGTTTCAGCTTTACGGCTCTGGTGGTGGTGGGCGACGGCAATGGCCGAGTGGGAGTCGGATATGGCAAGGCCCGGGAGGTCCCCAGTGCCATCCAGAAAGGGATGGAGGCCGCCCGCAAGGCCATGGTCTTGATCCCGATGGCCGGACAGACCGTGGTTCACGAAGCGATCGGGGTCCACGGCGCCTCGCGGGTCATGGTCAAGCCAGCTAGTCCCGGTACCGGGGTCATCGCGGGCGGGGCGGTCCGACAGATACTGGAGGCCGCTGGCATCAGGGACGCCCTGGCCAAGTCGCTTGGCGCCCCGACCCATATCAACGTCGCCAAGGCGGCGATGAATGCTCTAACCGGCCAGCGCCGGCCCGAGCAGGTGGCTGCCCTCCGGGGCAAGCGACCCGAAGACGTCATTCCGCCGGGCCTGCTGGCGGCCTACCGCAGCTCGGAGGCGCTCCGGGCCCGCAACTCGTAGGCAGGAGGAAGCATGGCCAAGTCGCAACAGAAGCCGGGGAAGGTCCTGGTTACCCTCCGCCGGTCACTGATCGGCGAGAAGCCCAAGACCCGGCAGACCGTTCGGGGATTGGGGCTGGGGAAGCTCAATTCCACCGTCGAGCTGCCGGACAACCCTTCGATCCGGGGCATGATTCACAAGGTTCGGCATCTAGTTGAGGTGACTCACGACGAGAGGCGGAGGGCGGAGGGCGGAAGCAGGAAGGCGGACTCGTGACAGATCGACTCCAACTCCATGATTTGAAACCGGCCCCGGGGGCAAGAAAGAAGGCGATCCGGGTAGGGCGTGGCCCTGGTGGCAAGGGGAGCAAGACCGCCGGGCGGGGCACCAAGGGCCTGAAGGCCCGCAACACCCTCCGTCCCGGTTTTGAGGGCGGCCAAACCCCGATGTCGATGCGGATTCCCAAGCTCAAGGGTTTCCGCAACCCCAACAAGGAGTCCTTCGCCATCATCAACCTCGCTTCGCTAGCCCGCTTCAACGCCGGGGCCGTGGTAACCCCCGATGAGCTTCGCAAGCGGGGCCTGGTCAAGCATCAAGGACGCGTGAAGGTTCTGGCCGAGGGGGATATCGATCGCGCCCTCACCATCCACGCCCACGCGTTCTCGCAGGCGGCCCGCCAGAAGATCGAAAACGCGGGAGGAACGTGCGAGCTCATTCAATGACGTCGTCAGTCGATAGTCGACGGTCGGCAGACTCCTGCTCTCTACCGCTCGCCGGCTACTGCCTACCGAGCCCGGGTGCGATTCCTTATCACCAAGCCGAGGTCGTCTGATGCTGTCCATGTTCCGGCACATGTTCACGATCCCCGATCTGCGGGGGAAGATCCTCTTCACGCTCGCGATGTTTGCGGTGTACCGATTCGGGGCGACCCTTCCGGTACCGGGGATCGATCTGGACGCGGTCCGGATCTTCCAAGCGCAACAGCAGGCGGGCGGCATCTACGGCCTTCTCAACCTGTTCTCGGGTGGCGCCCTCGAACAGTTCTCGGTCTTCTCGCTTGGGATCCTTCCCTACATCACCGCGACCATCATCATGCAGCTCCTCACGGTGGTGATTCCCCGCCTTCAGGCCCTTCAGGATGAAGGAGAGAGCGGCCGGAAGATCATCACGCAATGGACCCGTTACCTGACGGTGATCCTGGCACTCATCCAATCGACCGGTTTCACCTACCTCTTCCATACCGGCCAGTTCACCAACGGGATCGATTTGATCCCCAACTACACCCCCGGCCGGGTGGCCCTGATCGTGCTCACCATGACTGCGGGCACCGCCTTCGTGATGTGGATCGGTGAACTCATCACCCAGCGGGGAATCGGCAACGGCATGTCCCTGCTGATCTTCATTTCGATCCTGAGCCAGTTCCCCTTCATCTTCGGCCAGATCTGGGGGACCACCGGAGCGATCGGTCGCTACACCCTCTTCGCTGCCATCCTCCTCGCCTTCCTCTTGATGATCGTGGCGATCATCTACATCGACCAGGCGCAACGCCGGATCCCTATCCAGTTCGCCAAGCGGGTCCGAGGCCGTCGGGTGATGGGCGGGCAGTCGACGTATATCCCCCTCAAGGTGAACACCGCCGGCGTGATTCCCGTGATCTTCGCCTCGTCCGTCCTGCTGTTCCCTTCGCTTCTCGTGACTGCCATCCCGGTGGGGGGACGGTTCATCGACGGTGTCAGAAGGTGGATCGACACCAACCTGGGCGGCGGCGGCACCGGTCAGATCAGCATCTGGTACGTGCTGATCCTGTTCGGGCTGATCATCTTCTTCACTTACTTCTACACCGCCATCCAGTTCGACCCACAGCGGCAGTCGGACATGCTCCAGCGCCAGGGCGGCTTCGTGCCGGGAGTCCGTCCCGGCTCGGCGACCTCCCGCCACCTCGGCCATATCCTCAACCGCATCACTCTTCCCGGCTCGATCTTCCTCGGTGTCATCGCCGTCATCCCCACCCTGGCCAGCCTGCTTTGGGGAATCCCTATCGGTTTCTCCGGGGTTTCGATCCTGATCGTGGTCGGGGTTGCCATCGAGACGATGAAACAGATCGAGAGCCAGCTGACGATGAGGACTTACGAGGGCTTCCTTACTTGAGCTCGCTGCGCTCCCTCAGTCGGCGGTTCCCAGTCGGCGGTAAGCAGAGCGATCCACTCCCTCTTGCCAGCTGGCTACTGGCTGCTGGCTGCTGCCCATGAAGCTTCTCTTCATTGGACCACCGGGGGCTGGTAAAGGAACCCAGGCCGGACTGGTGGCCGCCCGCCTGGGGATTCCCCACGTTTCCACCGGCGAGATGTTCCGTCACCACGTCTCGACGGGAACCGAGCTGGGGCGGAAGGTCAAGGCGATCATGGAAGCCGGCGGGTATGTGCCCGACGACATCACGGTCGCCATGCTGGCCGAGCGGCTAAAGCAGGCCGACGCCGCCGCCGGTTACATCCTCGACGGGTTTCCTCGGACTGCCCCCCAGGTGAAGGCACTCGACCAACTGATCGGCGAGGATGGCCTGGACCGCGTGGTGTTGTTCGAGGTGGACGAGCACGTGCTGTCGGGGCGGATGATTGCCCGGGGTAGAGCCGACGACACCGAGGAAACGATCCGCAACCGGTTCAAGATCTACGAAGAGCAGACCTCGCCGCTGATCGAGATCTACCAGGGCCGTGGTCTCGTGGTCAGCGTCGACGGCCTCGGGTCGATCGACGAGGTGACCGACCGCGTCCTGGAAGCGGTGCGACAATGAATTTCCGCCTTCCGCCTGCCGTCTTCGGGCTCACCTGCGACCCTGGGCGTCGCACGTGATCACCCTCAAATCGGAACGGGAGTTCGCCAAGATGGCGAGAGCCGGCGGTTGCGTGGCTGCCGTCCATGAGGCGGTCCGCACCGCCGCCAGGCCCGGGGTCAGCCTCAAGGAGTTGGACGAATTAGCTGCCCAGGTGACCCGCGAACGCGGCTGCACTCCCTCGTTTCTTGGCTACCAGCCGTCGCCTAACCAGATCCCGTACCCGGGGCACCTGTGTCTCTCGGTCAACGACGTGATTGTCCACGGGATACCTTCGAGTTACCGCCTGCGCACCGGTGACGTCCTGGCGGTGGATGCCGGTGCGATCTTCGAGGGGTTCCACGGGGACGCCGCCTTCACCATTGGGATCGGAGAGGTGGCCCCCGAGGCGGCCCGGCTCATCGCCGCCACCGAGGAGGCCATGTGGGCAGGGGTTCGCCAGGTGGCGCCGGGAAACCGGCTGGGCGACATAGGTGCGGCGGTCGAGGCCATCGGCAATTGGCATCATCTCGGGATCGTCCGTGAGTACGTAGGCCACGGGATCGGCCGCCAGATGCACGAGGAGCCGCAGATCCCCAATCTCGGTCCACCGGGCAAGGGGATGAGGATGCGGACCGGAATGGCCGTCTGCATCGAACCTATGTTCAATCTCGGCGGATGGGAAACGAGGGTCGATCCCGACGGATGGACGGTCCGCACTGCCGACGGCTCGCTCTCGGCCCATTTCGAGCACACCGTGGCCCTCACCCGGGATGGGGTCAAGGTGATGACGCTGGCCGACACACCGGTCGATTTGGTTGAATTGGCAAATCTCGGGTACCATTCTCGCCCGGTCCACGGGACCCATTTGACGTGACCGAAGAGGACGACGTCATCAGGGTCCAGGGCACCGTTGTCCAGAACCTCCCGAACGCCACGTTCAGGGTCGAAATCGACGGTGGGTTGGAAGTGCTCGCGCACGTGTCGGGGAAAATGAGGATGCGCCACATCCGCATTCTCCCCGGGGATCGGGTTGATGTGGAACTGTCGGCGTACGACCCCACCCGGGGCCGGATCGTCTGGAGATATCGATGAAAGTCAGACCATCTACAAAGAAGATGTGCGAGAAGTGCCGGGTGATCCGGCGGCATGGCCGCGTCTGGATCATCTGTCCCAACCCTCGTCACAAGCAACGGCAGGGGTAAAGGAATATGGCTCGAATTGCCGGCGTCGATCTTCCCCGTGACAAGCGGTTGGAGATCGGTTTGACCTACATATTTGGAATCGGTCTGACCAGGTCTCAGCAGATCTGCGTTGAACTCGGTCTGAACCCGGGGACGCGGGTGAAGGACCTCACCGAGGACGAGGCGGCGAGGATCAGGCGGCACATCGAGCAGAATTATCAGGTCGAAGGCGATCTCCGCCGCGAGACGCAGCAGAACATCAAGCGCAAGATCGAGATCGGCTCGT
>DATHSX010000038.1:0-10253 GCA_035463935.1 Acidimicrobiia bacterium
CGTCTTCTCATCTGGTTTCCTTCCTCCTTTGAGCCCCGCCCGAAGTGGTGGGAGCGCTGAATCTAGCCACCAGCGAAGGGTGGGGTTCGTTGGAAGCCGCCCGGGCTTGGCATTTCCTCATGGTTGTCACGCCTGAGCACCTGGTCAGCCGGCGTTGGCGAAGATCTTTTCCAGGACGGTGAGGTTGGCCACCGCGTCTTCGGGGCCAGTGGGGACCGGAGCGTCATTTCTTATGGCGGCGGAAAAGGCGTCGGCCTGGACGGCGTATGGATCCGCGGCACCCACCTCGAAAACCCGCATGCCCGGCGATACCGGGGGGTCACCTCCGGAGAAGAGAAGGATGCGGGTCGGTCGGTCCGGCGGAATGTTGTAGGGAATCTCGACCAGGAGCCGGCCCGCGGTTCCGACCAGGTCAATCCTCTGGTCGTCCTCGAGTTGAGTAGAACAGGTGAAGGTGGCATGGCGGCCGTCGAAATCGAGAATGGCGGAGGTGACCACGTCGGTGCCAAATGCGGCGTCGCGGCGGATCGAGGCCTTGACCGCCGTGGGCTCGGAGGCGAAGAGCATGCGGGCAACGTTCACCGGATAGCAGCCAACGTCGAAAAGGGCCCCTCCCCCGAAGGACGGGATGTTGCGGATGTCGTCGGGATCGACATTGCGGTAGGAGAAGAAGGACTGGATCGCCAGCAGGTCGCCGATCAGCCCCTCCTCCAGCAGCCGCCTCACCTCGATCCATAACGGATGCAGGCGATACATGAAAGCTTCCATGAGCTTCACGCCGGCCTCATTGCAGCCCTCGATCATGCGCCTCGCGTCGGCCGCAGTCGTCGCCAGGGGTTTCTCACATAAGACGTGCTTGCCGGCGGCGGCGGCCGCCAGGGTCCACTCGGCGTGTAGATGGTTCGGGAGAGGAATGTAGACCGCCTCGATCTCAGGGTCCTCCAACAGAGCCTCATACGACCCGTGGGCTTTGGGGATTCCCAGGGTATCGGCGGTGGCGGCCGCCTTTCCGGGCGAACGCGAGGCGATCGCCTCCACCCGGCTCATCGTCGAACCTTTCATGGCCGGGATCACCTTGCGGACCGCGATATCGGCACAACCGAGGACACCCCAACGGACCGGATCAGCATTCATCTCGAGAAAAACATCCTTTCCTGGCCTGCGCCACCAGCACCGCCCTCTGGCCGAGTCGCGGCAGCAGACGAGCATCATATGATCCGGGTCCCCACTCAATTGCCGATGATCTCCTCTTTTGGCGCGTCAGATCGACCCCACGGCGTCGTTGCCACGCGCCCAGACGGGCCTTACGCCGGGGTCAATTGGCTGGTGGCGGGCGTGCTTGCCGGCGCCCTCGTCACGATCGCTCTCGTCCTGGGCGGCCTCGCCTTCGTCCGGCGGGGTATTCCCACCGCCGCCCTGCCCGCGCCCCACTTCGTCGCGGAAACAGCCAGCGCCGGGCTGGATCACGTCTACGACGGTGACTTCACGTTCTTCGTCGGTGGAGGGGTCGCCGCCTTCGACTGCAACGACGATGCCCGACCCGACCTGTATTTGGCGGGGGGCAGCAATGCCGCGTCTCTCTACCGCAACGACAGCCCGGTAGCGGGACAACTCCGCTTCGTCGACGTGCCCGACCCAGCCACCGATCTGAGGGGCGTCACCGGCGCCTACCCCTTGGATGTCGACAGCGATGGCCATACCGATCTGGCGGTTCTCCGGGTGGGGGAGAACGTGATGCTGCGAGGTCTCGGTGGGTGCCGTTTCGAGCGAGCCAATGAGACCTGGGCAGTCGATGGGGGCGATGCCTGGACCGCTGCTTTCAGCGCCAAGTGGGAGGGGGTGGCGCTCTTACCGACCCTGGCCTTTGGCAACTACGTCGAACTCGACGAGGGGGGACGTCAGACCGGTGCCTGCTCGGACAACTTCCTCTTCCGATCTTCCGATGCGGCGGCTTACTCACGTCCGGCTGCCCTGGCACCCGGTTGGTGCACTCTGTCCATCCTGTTCAGCGATTGGGATCGATCCGGCAGGCGAGACCTGCGGATGACCAATGACCGGCACTACTACCGCGACGGTGAGGAACAGCTCTGGCGAATCGCTGATGGTGAGCCGCCTCACCTGTACACCCACGACGACGGTTGGCAGCGCATGCAGATCTGGGGGATGGGCATCGCCAGCCACGACCTCACCGGCGATGGCCTGCCGGAGGTCTTTCTGACCAGCCAGGGCGACAACAAGCTGCAGACGCTGGCCGAGGGCCCAGCACGACCGAGCTATCGCGACATCGCTTTGCGCAGCGGAGTGACCGCCCATCGCCCCTACACGGGCGACGTCATCCTCCCTTCCACCGCCTGGCACGTCGAGTTCCAGGATGTCAACAATGATGGCCTGACCGACCTCCTCGTCACCAAGGGCAATGTCGAGGCGATGCCCGACTTTGCGGCCAGGGATCCCAGCAATCTGCTGATGGGAAACCCGGACGGTACGTTCACGGAGGGCGCCGAGGCGGCGGGCATAGCGAGCTTCGCCTCGGGCCGGGGTGCCGCCCTCGCCGACTTCAACCTCGACGGCATGCTCGATCTGGTCAAGGTGAACCGGAGGGAGAACGTAACCCTCTGGCGGAGTGTGGGTGCGGGTAACGCCGAACGTCCCGCTCCGATGGGCGACTGGCTGGCCATCCAACTCGAGCAACCGGCTCCCAACCGCGATGCCATCGGCTCCTGGATTCAGGTCCAGGTTGGCCGTCACGTCATCGAGCGGGAGTTGACGGTGGGGGGAGGACACGCCAGTGGCCAGCTCGGATGGGTCCACTTCGGGCTGGGGCTCGCCGACCGTGCCAGAGTCCGGGTCCAGTGGCCCAACGGCGAGCAGGGGCCCTGGCTCACCGTCGACGCGAACCAGTTCGTGACGATTCAGCGGGGAGCTGCGGCCGCCCGTCCCTTCCTCCCTCCGGAGAGCTGAGGGACGGTGACCAAAGCGCGTTTGGCCGAGGTCGCCCTCCCCGACTTCGGGATGCCTGAGGTCATGCCTGTGATCCCCGCGACCGTCTACCGGACCCGGCTGAACCGGTTGCAGGCCCGGATGCAAGAACGCAACTACGACCGGCTCGTCGTCTACGCCGATCGGGAACACAGTGCCACCCTCGCCTACCTGACGGGCTTCGACCCCCGGTTTGAGGAAGCGGCGTTGATCATCGGGGCCGCAGAAGAGCCCGCCATCCTCGTCGGCAACGAGTGCTACGGCATGGCCGGAGCGGCCCCGCTGGCGATGCGACGCCACCTCTTCCAGGACTTCAGCCTCCCCGGCCAGCCCCGCGATCGCTCCCGGTCGCTCAGGGAGATCCTCCTCGACGAGGGAATCAACCCCGGGGCCCGCGTGGGCGTCATCGGGTGGAAGACCTACGCCAGCCCCCAGTTGATAGAGGCGCCGGCTTTCCTCGTCGATGAGTTGCGCCGCGTTACGGGCTCCGACGGAGCGGTCGAGAACGCCACCGGCATGGTCATCGACGCGGCTGACGGGCTGCGGGTCATCAACGAAGTGGAGCAATTGGCGGCTTTCGAGTATGCGGCCTGTCACACCTCCCAGGGCGTGCGGCGTCTGCTGTCTGGCCTCCAACCGGGGATGAGCGAGCAAGAAGCAGTCGGGTTGCTCGGGTGGAACGGCCTGCCGCTCTCCTGCCACCTCATGTTGACCAGCGGGCCACGGGCATCGCTGGGACTCCTCAGCCCCGGCGACCGCCGTATCGAGGTAGGCGACCGCTTCACCGTTGCCTTTGGGGTGTGGGGGGCCTTGAACTGCCGGGCCGGCTTCTTGGTAGCGGATGCCGCCGAGTTGGGCGGGAGCATTACCGATTATGTGGAGAGGCTGGTCGGGCCTTATTTCGAGGCGGTGGCGGAGTGGTACGAAGCCCTCCGCATCGGGCAGACGGGGGGCAGCCTGCACGCGATCATCGCTCGGCGCCTTGGAGACCCGTTCTTCGGCATCTTTCTCAATCCCGGCCATCAGATCCACCTGGACGAATGGGTCAACTCACCGATGGGTCCGGGGTCGACTGTCGAGCTTCGGTCCGGTATGGCCCTCCAGGTCGACATCATCCCGGCGACGGGGACGGATTACTTCACCACCAACATCGAGGATGGAGTGGCGCTCGCCGACCACCCGCTGCGGGAGGACTTCGCCCACAAGTACCCGGGTGCCTGGGCTCGAATTCAGGCCCGACGGCGCTTCATGCAGGATGGTTTGGGCATTGACCTCCACCCCGACGTGCTGCCCTTCTCCAACATCCCGGCGTTCCTACCCCCGTTCCTCCTCCGGCCCGACCGGGCCATGACGATGGTCTGAGAGCTATCCGGGAATCTCCAGGCGAGCGCTGGTCCAGGCCCCGCCGGCGGCGCTCGACGTGATTGCCGCCTCGACGAACTTGAGGCCGATGGCCCCATCGAGCGCGCCCGGGAAATGCAGCGCCATCGGATCGGGCCGGGCGCCGCTCCGCCTGGCCGCGATGGCTTCGGCCGCGTCGGAGTAAAGGTTGGCGAAAGCTTCGTGAAATCCCTCGGGGTGACCCGCCACGATGCGCGTCGACCTCGACGAGAAGGGCAGGGTCCCGGGACCGTTGGGGGTCCTCACCTCGACCGGCCCCCGGAGAGGCCTCCAAATCAGGCTGTTGGGTTGCTCCTGGTCCCATTCGATAGTCGCCTGCGTTCCCGACACTCGAATCCGGAGGCAGTTCTCCACCCCGGCCGCGGCCTGGGTCACCCAGAACACGCCCCGGGCGCCGTTGTCGAAGCGGAGCATGGCGGCGGCGTAGTCGTGGACGCGGCGGCCGGGCGCGATTGCTCCGACCTCGGCGGCCAGTTCGGATACCTCGAGCCCGGTGATGAACCGCACCAGATTGTGGGCATGGGTGCCGATGTCGCCCATGACCAAGGATGGCCCCCCTCGCACCGGGTCGTACCTCCACGGCAACTCCCGGGTCGGATCCGGGTCGTCTCCTCCCGCCTTGCCCCCTTGAACGTATTCGACCTGTACCAGCCGGATCGTGCCTGCCTGGCCCGCCTCGACCATGGCCCGCGCCTGGCGGACCAGCGGATAGCCGGTGTAGTTGTGGGTAAGACAGAAGACGAGGCCCGTACTGTTGACCTTGTCGACCAGGTCCAGGGCCTCCGCGAGCGTGTTGGCGATCGGCTTGTCGCTGATCACGTCGAATTCGCGGTCAAGCGCCGCCGCCGAGTACAGGTGATGGGTGTCGTTGGGGGTCATGACCGCCACCACCTCGGCGCCATCTTCCCGGTTCGCCTCCGCTTCGAGCAGTTCGAGACCGTCTCCGTACGACCGATCTGGATCGAGTCCGATGGCCAAGCCGGCCGATCGGGAGCGGTCCGGATCCGAAGACAGGGCGGCCGCCACCAGCTCGTAGCGGTTGTCCAGGCGGGCCGCCGCCCTGTGCATGTCGCCGATGAAGCTTCCCGGGCCTCCCCCGATGACCGCCAAGCGCAACCGTCGGCCCAGCATCTCCAGTACCGGATTGGCCGCGAGCGGCCTGGGGACGTTCACGACGTTCGCCGCTCATCGACGATCAGCCACCGATCGCCGGTCCCTAGCCGCATGACGAAGAGCGTGGCAAAGGGTGACCGCTCTGTGCGCAGCTCCACCCCTGCGAGGTCCAGAGCCGTCTCCGTTTTCGTGCCCCGGGCTGCGAACCCGAGACTGGCCCCGCCCTGAGGCCCTTCGGTGAACACAACCCGAAGAGTCAGAGACTCAAAGTGGTAGTCGGCCACGACCAGTTCCCCGAGTGTGGCCGCGGCCTCGATGCTGCGCTCCATCGCGATCAGCCGGGCGCCGTCGTCGGCTGCGCGCAGAAGGCTCGGGTCGGCCCTTCGCATGGCCTCACCCTCGATTTTCAGGTTTTCGGCGAGGGTTACGGCCAGGACGCGGGCGCCCTGGGGATCGATGTCAGCCTGCAGCGCCGTGACGTCGGGTTCAACGACCACTCCGGGAAGCGAGGACGGATCGATCTCGACCGTCACATCGGGCACCGTCGCCGGAGCAAGGTCCCCGGTCGATTCGCGCGCCGGAGTCCCGGTGGCGATGACGGCAACTGCCACGAAAGTGAACAACGAGCCCAACGCCGCCCCCCGGGAGAAGACGCGAACGGGCGGCAACACGGCTCCGCCAGCTGAAGTGACCCGAGTGAGCAGCGCCCGCACCTCGGCGGGCTGAGAGTTTTCAGGCCCGAACAGGCGATCGAAGAAGTAGCGGGCCGGGCTCATCACTACCAGACCAGCCAGCAAGCCAACCTTCGCTCCGAATTCGGTGGTCTGGGGTGCGATCAACAGGGTGCTCAACAATCCGAGGGAAGCCGCAAATGTGACCCGGGCTAAGCGCCCCGCGGGGATGGTCTTGGGATCCGTGATCATGAAGAACAAGAAGATGAGTATCTCCGGCGACGTGATGACCACCCGCCAGAAGTCAAGCCCGCAGACGGGCTTCAGCGCCCAGGCGGCGGTTATGCAGTGGCCTGAGGCCGCCAGCAATCCGAGGCCCACCCCCAGCGCGACCCAGAATGTCACCGCCATGGCGAGAAGCCGCAGGCGGGAGGTGATCAAGAGACCACCGGCCAGGATGATCACATAGGCGGCAGCCATCCAGCCATCGAACGGAGCCCACCAGAAGTCGAGAGGCTCCACCCGCGAGCTTCCCAGCACGAGGAAGGCAACGACCAGACCGAGGTTGGACGGGTTGAACACATGCGAGCCGCGGTGACGAATCAGGTACTTGGTGACGAGGGAGAACCCGGCAACCAGGGCGAAGAGGTACCAGCCTCTCCAGGCCCAGTGGTCGCCCCTCCCGAAACCGACGATCCGGAAGATGAGGGCCACCCCGCTTCCGGTGAGCATGGCACTGGCCGGCCACACGAACTGTCCGGTTCGGCGAAAGGTCACAATCACCTCGATCAGGAAACACGCCAAGATGGCGGACAGGATCTGTGGCACCGAGACCCGGAATCCCAGGGCGACCTGGCCAAGGATATGAATCGAGATGATTACGGCCGCGAGATGTAGGCGCGGGTCACGGAGGCTCGGGAGGATGACGGGGTAATCCCTCGCACCGAGACGCAGGGTCCGGAGGGCGGCGGCCGTGGTCACGATCGAATTGTGGCGGTGCCGACGTACCGATGCGACTCCGGAGTCTCACCGGCTATCGATACGGGCAAGGCGCGCCCGCTCGTATGATCAACCCGATGGCCGCGAGCCAATACAACTACGAGCGCTTCGACGAATACGTGGAATCCGGTGTCGACCTCACTGAGTTCTCCGCCTTCCCGAATCGACTCCACGCCGGCGATGAGGCGCCGGATGCCACCCTCGTCCTGCTCGACGACGGCAGCGAGGTCCGACTCTCGGATCTCTGGGCACGCCGCAATCTGGTGGTGGAATTCGGGTCCTTCACCTGACCATACTGCTCGGCAGAGGGTCCTCTGCTGTGCCAGGCAGCGGAGCGTCATCCGGACACCAGTTGGATATTCATCTACACCCGCGAGGCCCATCCCGGCGAGCAGGTCGGGGCTCACGACAGCTTCGAAGCCAAGCTGGCCAGCGCCCGCCTCCTCCGGGACGAGATCGGCATCCGCCGGCCAATCCTGGTCGACGATCTGAAAGGCACCGCCCACCACGCCTATGGGCTCCTCCCCAACATGAGCTGGGTGATAGGCCGCGGGGGACGCGTTCTCTACAAGTCCGACTGGACCAGCGCCCGCAATGTCGAGGCATTCGTCGGCCGCCACGAGCACGGCCGAACCCGCCGGCCGGCAACGGGGACGGTGGGCCCCTACTTGACCGAGCAGATCGAATACCGCGACCTCGACCGGGAGGCGTTCTACCGGCGGCTTCACCGCAATGGTCCGCGGGCCTACTCGGAATTCAAACGCGCCGAGGAAATCTGGCGAGAGCGGGAGATGGCGGCCGAATAGAACGTCAGCGACGCGGAACTTGCGAGGCGTCCCGCGCCGCCACCTCAGTGGTGATCGGCAGCGTCCGCATCGGCCCTGGTTCTGTGAACGGTGCCATCAGGGTGTTGGGGCGGCGAGTAGAGGGAGTAGAGCTTGACGTCCTCGGTTCCAATGTTGACCACGTTATGCCAAACGCCGGCCGGCACGATGAAAGCCCAATCGTCCTCGACCTCGTGGGTCTCGTCGATGGCGTCCTTGGACCGACCGAACTCGACCCGGGCCCGGCCCTGTTCCAGCCGTAGGAACTGGTCCAGATCCCCGTGCGACTCCCACCCGATCTCCTCGCCCGGGGTGAGGCGCATCAACGTCAACTGGGTGTGCTGACCGGTGTACACGACCGTCCGAAAGTTCGTGTTGTCCAAGCTGACCTTGGTGATGTTGTCTAGCCAGCCCAGCATGCGAGGCACCTCCCCTTCACCGGCGTTAGGCCGTCATCTCCCAAACGCGAGCGGTCCATAGAAGTCGACTCCCGCGCTCCGTGAGCTCGATCACCCGTTCCCGGAGCAGGCGAAGCACGGCTGGTTGCTCCGCGAGAGCCGATGGCAGGGGGATGGGCCGCTCCGCCAGCCGACGAATGGACCCAAACAGGGAGCGGGCCTTGTCGAGGATCGACCTTTCATCCTGGAGGGAGCCCGTGGGGAGCAAGAGCTTCCCACCCCGACGCAAGAAGCGTCTGGCCTCCTCGAGCATCCTCATGGGCAACTCAGCGCCACTCGGCCCGCCCGCCAGGCCCGCCGGGAACCAGCCAGAGGCGGTGGCGATGTCATCGGGGATGCCCGACACGTCGCCGATTATCACGTCCGCCTCGCCGGCGATGGGCAGAGCCTCGAACATGTCACCCTGGAAGAAGCGGGTGCGGTCCCCGACACCCTGGGCAACGGCGTTGGCCGTGGCTACCTCCACGGTTTCCGGGGCCGCATCGACTCCATAGACCATAGCGGCCCCGAGTTTGGCAGCCACGATGGAGAGCACTCCCGACCCGCATCCGACATCGATCACCACCGCGCCTTCGTCGATTTGCATCGAGTCGGCCAGCAGAACGGAAACCGTCGTAGGGCGGAAGGTGGCGGGACCCACCCTCAATTCAAACGGGCCACATCGTCCCTTCCAGGAAACGGCTTCGGATTCCATCTCCGCAAGGGTATAGGAATCGCGGGGCTTTGGGTCGCCTGGACGGGGCCTAACTGCTGGGTTGGCCGGCCAGCACGGTTTCGGACTCGGGAAGTTGGAAGTCGGGACCGGTGAACTGGGAGTTGTAAAGCGCGGCATAGGCGCCGCCGCGGGATAGCAGGCCGGTGTGAGTGCCCTGTTCGACTATGCGGCCGTGTTCCATCACGAGGATCAGGTCGGCGTCGCGAATGGTGGACAACCGGTGGGCGATCACGAAGCTGGTCCGGTCGGTCCGCAAGGCCGCCATGGCGTGTTGCAGCAACAACTCGGTGCGGGTGTCGACCGAACTGGTGGCCTCGTCCAGGATCAACAGCGCTGGATCAGCCAGGAACGCCCGGGCGATCGTCACCAGCTGCTTCTCGCCGGCGCTGAGGTTGCTGGCTTCGTCGTCGATCACCGTGTCGTAGCCGTCGGGCAGGCTGTGCACGAATCGATCGACGAAGGTTGCCCGGGCCGCTTCGAGTATCTCCGCCTCGCTGGCCCCGGGACGCCCGTAGACGATGTTGTCGCGGATGGTCCCGCGGAAAAGCCAGGTGTCCTGCAGGACCATGCCGATCTGCGAGCGCAGGTCGGCCCGACGCATATGGGCGACGTCTTTGCCGTCAAGGGTGATCCGTCCAGCATCAAGCTCGTAGAACCGCATGATCAGGTTGACCAGCGTGGTCTTCCCCGCCCCGGTCGGACCAACGATGGCGACGGTTTGACCAGGTTGCACGCTCAGCGACAGGTCCTCGATCAGTGGCCGGTCCTCCTCGTAACGGAAGGAAACACTCTCGAACTCCACGCGTCCATGCGGGTCTTCGACCATCTCGGGATGGTGGTCGTCGGACGACTCCTCTTCGGCGTCAAGCAGTTCGAAAACCCGCTCGGCCGACGCGATCCCCGATTGCAGCAGGTTGATCATGGCGGCGATCTGGGTGACAGGATGACCGAACTGGCGGGAGTACTGGATGAACGCTTGGACGTCGCCGAGACTCATGGTGCCGCTCGCGACCCGGAGCCCACCCAGCACGGCGATGACCACGTAGTTCAGGTTCCCAACGAACATCATGACCGGCATGATCAGCCCGGAGAG
>DATHSX010000039.1:0-7625 GCA_035463935.1 Acidimicrobiia bacterium
CACCACGGCGAAGCCGAGGACTGTGATCATCTCATGCACAGCGGCGATAATGGCCGCCGGCAGACCTCCCTGATCCAGGCTGCGGTTGGCGTCTGCCACCGCCGCGAAGACGATGGCCACAGCCTCGGGAGTGCCGAAGTCCTCATCCATGGCGGCCACGAAGCGGGCCATCAGCTCCGGGTCGGGGGCTACACCCTCGGGTCGGGGTGCCCGTATCAGGAGGCGCCGCACCCGGTCGTAGGCGGAAGCGGCGGCTAGCACCAGTTCCTCCGTGTAGTCCAGGGGCGAGCGGTAGTGGGCCCGCAGGTAGAAGAGCCGGAGCGCCATCCCGCCGTACGCCCGGATTGCCTCTGTGAGGTCGACCACCAGCCCGGTCGACTTCGACATCTTCTCCCCGCCCAGATTGAGCATGCCGTTGTGAAGCCAGTACCTGGCGAAGGTGGTGCCGCTGGCGCCTTCGGATTGGGCGATCTCGTTCTCGTGGTGAGGGAAGATCAGATCGGCTCCCCCGCCGTGGATCGTGAAGTCCGCGCCCAGGTATCTGCTCGCCATCGCCGAGCACTCGATGTGCCACCCGGGCCGGCCCGCCCCCCAGGGCGAGTCCCAGTAAGGCTCTCCTGGTTTGGCGGACTTCCAGAGCGCAAAGTCGAGGGGGTCGACCTTGTCTTCGGATACCTCGATTCGGGCTCCGGCCCGCAGCTCGTCGGGTCGGCGTCCCGACAGCTTGCCGTAGGACTCCAACGCCCGGACCGAGAAGTAGACGTCTCCGTTGGCGGCCCGGTACGCCAGGCCCCGGTCGATCAGGCGGCCGATCAACTCGACCATCTCGGGAATGTGTTCGGTGGCTTTGGGCTCGTAATCGGGTGAGGAAACACCCAGCGCTTCGTATGCGGTCGCGAAGACCGAAGCGATCCGGCGAGCTCGATCCCCCACCTCTTCGCCCGCGGCCGCAGCCGCCGCGATGATCTTGTCGTCGATGTCCGTGATGTTGCGCACGTAGGTGACGTGATTGCCCCGCCACTGCAGATACCGCCGGATCATGTCGAAGACGACGGCGTAACGCCCATGGCCGACGTGAGGCTCGGATTGGACGGTGGCCCCACACACGTAAAGCCCGATCTGGCCCGGGGTGGCCGGGACGAGTTCGACCAAGCTCCGGTGAAGGGTGGAGTAGACCCGCATCTGGGTCAGATGGTAACGGTGGCCACCGCCAGGGCAGCTATGCCCTCGCCGCGTCCGGTGAAACCCAGGTGGTCGGTCGAGGTGGCCTTGACCGAGACCGCATCGGTCTCCAGGACCTCCGCCAGGGCCGACTTGATCGCGAGCCGATGCGGGCCGATTCGGACTTCTTGGGCGACGATGGTCAGGTCCACGTTGTTCACCCAGAATCCCCGGGCCCGCACCAGCTTCACGACGGTGTCGAGCATGAGCATGCTGTCCGCATCCCGCCAGCGCGGGTCATCTGAGGGAAAGTGCGTTCCCAGGTCGCCAAGATCGGCCGTCCCTAGCAGGGCATCGGCAATGGCGTGCGCCGCCACGTCACCATCGGAGGTGGCCTCCAAGCCTCGCGTCGGGTCGACGGTGATCCCGGCCAGGCGCAGGGGTGGAGTCCCGCCAAAACGGTGAGCGTCGAATCCGAGACCCACCCGTGTCTGGTTCATCGACGGGTCAGTCGATCGCGATCAGGGGGTTATCGATCTTGGGGAGGGCCTTGTCGAGCCGTCGCGTGGCTTCTTCTTCGTCCACTTCGAGGGAGAACGAGAGCTCGCTGATGAGGGTCATTCTGGCCTTGGAGAGCATCCGCTTGAGAGCAGGCGAGATCCCCTTCGTCTGCTGAGCATGAGATAGGTCTCGCACGACCTCGGCCACCTGAAAGATGTCACCCGAGTACATCTTTTCGGTGAGAACCTTGTACCAACGGCTCCAGTTGGCCCCGGCCTCCTGGGGCTCCTCCTTGAGCGAGTTGAGCACGTTGCGGGACTGGGTCTTGGAAATAACGGAGCGCACGACGTTGTCAACTTTCTCCACCGGCACCATGACGGTGAGAGATTCCGTCGAGATGTCGAGCACGTAGTAATCGCGCACCTCGCCGTCAAACTCGCGCTTCACTCGCCTGGCGATGGTGGCGGCACCATGTTGGGGGTGCACGACCTTGTCGCCAACGGCATAACGGGATATCGACTTGCCCGGTTTGACAGGGGCGAGCGGCGCTTCGGAGACCAGGCGGCTCTCGGCCACCCGTCGGCCTTCCCGGGCCGGGGCCTCCTTGACGGCCGGGGTAGCTTCCCGGACAACCGGCACCCCCTTGGCCGGGACCACTTTCTCCACCGGAACGGCCTTCTTGGCCGGAGCCGCCGGGACCGGAGCCTTCTGGGTCCGTGCCTTCTGGGTCGGGGCCTTCTGGGTCGGGGCCTTCTGGGCCGGGGCCTTCTGGACCGGGGCCTTGCCGGCCGGAGCCTTCTTCACCGGAGTCTTCTGGCCCGAAGGCGCCTGCTTGATCGGGGCGGCCTTCTTCACGGGAGCCTTCTGGATCGGAGCCTTCTTGACCGAGGCCGCCTTCGTGGCCGCGGCCGCCTTCTTGACCGGCCCCGTCTTCTTGGTCGTGCCCGCCTTCTTGGTCGGGGCCGCCTTCTTGGCCGGGACCGCCTTCTTGGTTGGGGCCGCCTTCTTGGTCGGGCCCGCCTTCTTGGCCGGGTCAGGCTTCTTGGTCGTGCCCGCCTTCTTGGTCGGGCCCGCCTTTTTCACCGGCGCGCCCCTGCTTGCAGTTGCTTTCTTCTGAGCCATAAGCGAGTGGGGCAGTGTACCCGTCAGCCCGGTTCGGGCTCCCAGGTACTGGCGGCCGTCCGCCAGCGGTCGAAGTGACGCCGCAGCATGTTGGCGCGGGCCGCCCCGATTCCTTCCACCTCTTCGAGTTCTGCGGGGGAGGCGGCGAGCATCCGGTCGAGCGACCGGAAGTGCCTGAGCAACTCTTCGCGGACCGGTTCGGGAAGGCGGCCAACCTTAGCAAGCAACCTCATACCTCGGGGATGGGCCGGCTCATCGAGGTCCGGGAAACCGGCGGCTTTCCCGACGGTGGTCAGATCCTCCAGGTCCTGATCTTCCAGAAGCATCAGGGCTTCGGACGCTTCGGATACCAGCCGGGATCGTTGGGGTCGCAAGTAGTCGGCCAGGGTGGTGCCGAGGATCTGTTCCACCCCCCGCAACAACTCAGAGAGCTGAACGCGGATCAGCCGGGCCTCACCGCCCAGGGTGACCGTCTGCGTCTCGATCTGGTGCCCTACGCGGCGAACCAGTTCTCCCTGTTGAAGGACGTTCACCACCGCCCGATAGTTGGCCAGCCCGGTCACTTCCAGCAGCGTCAGCCTCTCGTCAGCGCTATCGAGCCGCCGGCGCAAGCGCTCCAAGGTCTGCAGATCCTGATTGGCCCGGGCGCTGAGGACGGTGGCCCTGGCCAATTCGATCTTGTTCTCGTCGAAGAACAGCGTGGCGAGGCGCCGGCCTTCGCTCACGGCGACCACGGGCTTGCCCGTCTGGCGAGCGACGCGTTCGGCGGTTCGATGCCGGGATCCAGTCTCGTCGGTGGGGATGTCGGCGTTGGGGAGGAAATGGACGTTGGCCGCGAGGATCCGGTCCCAATCATCATCGACGACGATCCCGCCGTCCATCTTGGCCAGCTCGGCCAGCCGGGGAGGACTGAAAACCACGCTGTGCAGACGGAACCCACCCGAGCTGATGGCGCTGACCGTCGGGCCGTCCCCCAGCACCACCAGCGCACCGGTGCCCTGCTGGATGATCCGCTCCAGTGCCTGGCGCAACGGGGTTCCAGGGGCCAGCCGGGCGAGGAGGGCTAGCAATCCGTTATCGGCGGCGGCCACCTCCCGAGGCTATCACCCCATCCCCGCCTTGAGCAGGGCAGAACGAAGGTCAAGCCTTTCGCCGCTCGCTGGAGCAACGACCCTGCTCACTCCCACCCGGCCCGCTTCCTCCAGCCGGCGCTGGTGGTGAGGCACAGGGCGTATCTCCCCGGCTAATCCGATCTCGCCCCAGGCGGCGGTGGAGCCCAACGGCCGTCCCAGCAGTGAGGAGGTCAGCGCCAGGGCCACGGCCAGGTCGCAGGCTGGCTCGTCGACACTCCAGCCTCCTACGACATTCACATAGATTTCCGTTTCTGCGACCTCCAAGCGGATATGGCGGCTGATCACAGCCAGGATCTGATGAACCCGGTTGGGATCAACGCCTCTTATCGAGCGGCGGGGAGGGACGTGGCGGGTCGGCTCGGCCAGCGTCTGGATCTCGACCAGGATCGAGCGGCGGCCCTCGACGGCAGGAAAGACGACAGTACCGGGAACATCGTGGCGCCAGTCCGAGAGAAAGGTACGGGAGGGGTCGACAACCTCCTCCAGGCCCTCAGCCGACATCTCGAACATGCCCGCGACATGAGTGGCGCCAAAGCGGTTCTTCATGCACCTGAGCGCCCGCAGCCCGTGGTCGGGATCCCCCTCGAACGAAAGGACCACGTCGACCATGTGCTCGAGCAATTTTGGGCCGGCCAGCATCCCGTCCTTAGTTACGTGCCCCACCAGGACGGTGGGAACCTGGGTTTCCTTGGCGAATCGGATCAACCTGGCCGCGCTCTCCCTGACCTGGGCCGGGCCACCGGCCGCGCCATCAACGCTCCGCGAGGAGATGGTTTGAATCGAGTCGACCACGAGTAGATCGGGACGGGTCTCATCGGCGGCGGCAAGAATCCGATCGAGATCCTCGTCGGCGAGCAGCAGGACCTGGTCCCCGCTGGCCGCCTCGAGCGGCCCCAGCCGCTCAGCCCGGAGTCCCACCTGTTGAGCCGACTCCTCGGCCGTAACCACCAGGGCCCGACCGCCTGATGCGGCGACGCTAAGGGCGGCTTGGAGAGCCAGCGTTGATTTGCCCACTCCGGGCTCTCCGCCCACCAGGATGACCGAGCCTGCCACCAGCCCTCCCCCCAAGACCCGGTCCAGTTCGGCCATCCCGACCTGGCGGCGGATCTCGCTGCCTTCCCGCATCTTCGACAACGGCAGGGCCTCCGGGGCCGCGACCTTCCGATGGCGAGCAGCCATCTCCTCGACCAGCGGGTCGGCGGCCTGGCACGAGGGGCAAAACCCCATCCACTTCCCCGAGCTATAGCCGCATGCTGAACATCGGAAAGCCATGGACAGGAGGGTATCGGTCGGGAGGGACAGCTAAGTCCCCCGCGCCCGACCTGGTGCCAGGCCATCCGGCGCCGGGGGCCGCCGCCTGGGGCCACGGATCTGGGGCCACGGATCTGGGGCCGCCGATCTAGGGCTTGCGGAGTTGCCGCCAGAACCAATAGAGAGCACCGCCCAACAGCAGCAATCCGGCCAGAACCGAACCCGGGTTCCACTGCTCTGCTTGCCTGATCACCGCAACGAGCATCGCCGTGGCACAATACCGGCGCGGATGGCACGTCATGTATGCGACAACTGCGGCGCCACCGTGGTCGACGAGGAGTTCTGCCCCACTTGCGGAAGCTGGATAGATCCTCTCGCGACCGGCGGAGGCCATGCCAGGGCGGGCGACGACTACGAGGAGTTCGACCTCGAGGAAGGACCCCCGCCCCCGGTGACGCGCAACGGTGACCCCATCATCTGTCCCTCGTGCGGGGCGCCCAACCCCGGCAGCAACCGCCATTGCGAGGAATGCGGCGCCCGGTTGCGCCAGGGTCCCCTGCCCGCGGCACCCCGGCCGGCGGTGCAGGCGACTGCAGGGGTCCGGGCCGTCATCGCCCTCTCGGCGCTGCTCGCCCTGGTCGTGCTGGGTGCCCTGATTGTCAACTTGCTGCGCGACGATGAGTCGCCCGACACATCAACCACCCTGGCCGGGGAATCCACGGCTAGCACGGCCACCACGACCACTCCCATCCAGGACCCCCAGCCCATCGACATCCTCGTCGCTAATTGCACCCCCGAGGGTCTCGGGGGCAGCTTCGCCTGCTCCAACCTGATCGACGGCAACGAGGGGGAGTTCCAGATCAACTGGAACGATCTGCCCGACACCGAAAAGACCGTGGTGATCCAGCTCACCTTTGCCCAGCCGATGCTCGTCGAACGGATCGACTGGGCCAACATCGAGGATGAAACCAGGTTCCGTCTCAACTACCGGGTGAAGGGGATAACCGTCGAGGCCGAGGGCAACCTGATCCCGGTGGGTCAGGAACTGCAGAACTCACCCGGCTTGCAGTCTTTTCCGTTTGCCGCCATCAGGGCCAACTGGATCCGGATCACCGTGCAGAGCGTATGGCCGGCAGAAGTGGTAAACGATCAAGAGCCATTCGACGAGTTGGCGATCGCCGACATCACGGTCATCGGCACACCGGCGCCGGACACCGTCACGACCACGACTGGATCCGCCGCCACCACCACCACCGGCGGCTGAGCCATCACCGGCCGGGGCGGCTATTCCTTAATGTAAGGCTGATTTTCGGCCGCGGGCGCCCGGGCCCGTCCTACCACGCCGGCCACCACGATGATGGTGGCGACGTATGGCGTCATCAGCAGGAACTCCGAAGGTATAGGGGTGCTCAGAATCGCCAGCTTCTGTGCAAAGGCACCCGAGAACCCGAACACCAAACCTGCCGCCAGGGCCCCCACGGGCATCCACCGCCCGAAGATCATCGCCGCCAGACCGATGTACCCGATCCCACCGGTCATGTTCTCCTCGAACCGTGACACTTGCGAGAGGGCCAAGAAGGCCCCACCGAATCCGGCGATGAGCCCACCCAGAATCACGTTGCGATACTGCACCCGGTGGACGTTGATCCCCAGGGTGTCAGCGGCCCGGGGATGCTCCCCTACCGCTCGGGCCCGCAGGCCCCAGCGGGTTCGAAAGAAACCCACTTGCAGCGCCGCCACCAGCAGGAAGGCACCGTACACGAAGAAGGTGTGGTCGAAGAACATGGGCCCGAGCACCGGAATGTCCGATAGCAGAGGGATACGAATGCTGGGGACTCTGGCGGGGGCATTGAGGTCCTGGACCTCGGACAGCACCCGGCTGGCCAGGAAGGACGTCAACCCGAGGGCGAAGATGTTTATCACCACCCCGGCGATGATCTGATCCACCCGGAATCGGATCGCCAGCCAGGCCAGCAGGGCTCCGAGCAGCCCGGCTATCGCCATCCCCCCTAACACCCCGGCGAGGGTGCCGAAGGCACTCGAGAGGACGGTGGCAGCGAATGCCGCGGTCAGGAGCTGACCTTCGATGCCGATGTTGACGATCCCGGCCCGCTCGCACATGATCCCGGTGAGGGCCCCGAGCGTGATCACGATCGAGGAGATCACCATTGACCGCAACATGCCGACCATGCTGAACTGCTTGCCGGCCGAGGCCCAGGCCAACAGGGAGAGCACGAACAGCGCCAGCCCGACGCCGAGAGCGAGGTTGGTCCATCGCAGCTTCGCCCGCAGCAGCCGCTGCACGCCCAACCCCACCAAGGCGGCGGCGGCGACAAAGGCCAGCGTCCTGGCATTCACGACCCAGCTCAGATCCGGGAACCGGTAGTTGGGAAGGCCGAGATTGAAGGTGGTGTCGAGTTCGGAGCTGGTGCCTAGCCCGAAAGCCCAGAAAACCAC
>DATHSX010000040.1:0-5586 GCA_035463935.1 Acidimicrobiia bacterium
CAGCACTATGTGGCTGAGGGCGACCGTCGTTTCGAGTGGGTTGCCTACGACGTTGATCATGTAGTACCGGTTGAGACGTTCCCCGCGGTTGAAGCCGTTGGGGTGCAGCACCACGACAACACCGAGGTCTTCGGCCCGCTGCCAGAAGGGTTCGTAGGCAGGATCGTCGTAGTCCACTCCTTCGGCGCTCGGGTTGATCGACACCCCCGGGAACCCGTAGTTCGAGGTGATCCGCTCCAGCTCAGCTACCGCTCGATCGGGAGCCTGCATAGGCAGAGTTCCCATCCCGACGAAGCGATCCTGGTGGGCATCGACCAGAGCGGCGATCGCCTCGTTGCCCTGCTTGGCGATCTCGACGCCTAGTTCAGGTTCGGCCCAGTAGTGGTATTGGGGAGGCGCGATCGCCACTGCCTGGACATCCACACCCTGGCGATCCATGATTCGGAGCCGCTCGGCCGGGTCGGTCAACTTCGGCTTGAGCTCGGCGAAGATCTGGTTGTTGTACTCCGTGGAGGGGCCGCCGTAGAGGAGGAAGGGATCCTTCGAAGCGTCGAACTCGCTGGCCACCAGCTCTGCGATCTGCGGGACCAGGATGTGGGCGTGTATGTCGACAGTTAACGCCATAAAGTTCCTTCCTCTACTCGGCGAGGGCCGCCACGGCCCGGGTGGGCCCTCCATGGGCACCAACCACCTTGAGCGGGAAGCCCATGAACGTGAAGCGACGACCGGCAACCTCGGTCAGAACCAGGTTCTCGTAGTGGGTGATGTGGTTGGCCCGGCACATCATGTGACACGGGTAGGTCTTGGAGATCGGATTGTCGGGGGTAGGTGAGTCAACCCCGAAGGTCTTGACCCCTCGCTCCAGAATCCAGCGGCTGCCCTCCTCCCCCAGTCCGGGGAAATCGGTGAGATAGGCCGGTGTTCCCCGATGCCGGTCGTAGGTCGCGGTGTAGAGGAAGAGCAGATCGCCCCGGCGAAGATCCTGGCCGGAAACGGCCAGGGCCTTTTCCAGGTGGTCGGCATCGATGTCGGTGCGGGGGGGCACGCCGGAGACGTCGATGCAGACCGCGTCTCCGTAAAAGAGATGAAGCGGCATCTGGTCGATGGTGGCGGCGGCCGGGTCGGGGTCGAGGTGGCTGAAAGAATCGACATGAGTGGGCCCATTGTCGTTCAACATGAAGCCCCACGTCTGGAAGGAAAACCCGCCTTCAAACCGGGGGGCGGTCTCGTCATGCGTCGCGTGCTGGAACGTGACGGTCTTGAGATGGCCCGGATAGACCTTCATCCCTTCGTATATGTCCTGCGAGAGATCAATAAGACGTACCACTCGTCCTCCTCCTCATGTTCAGTACATGACCACGCCGGCGTTGACATTGATGTCGGCCCCGGTGATGGCCGCCGCCTGCTGCGAGGCCAGGAAGACGGCCACCGCAGCCACATCGTCGGGCCCGGTGAACCGGCCCAAAGGTGACTCGGCGGTGAACTCGGCGCGGACCGTCTCGGGGTCCACGCCTCGCGCCGCCGCCTGCCGTTCGATCACCCAGTCGATGCGCGGGCCTTCAACGAAGCCGGGCGAGATCAGGTTGACCCGCACCCCGTATGGCCCCGCCTCCAAAGCCAGCGTCCGGGTAAGACCTACCAAGGCCATCTTGCTGGTTGCGTACGGGCTGCGGTTGAGAAGAGGACGCTTGCCCGTGATCGACCCGATGTTGATGACGGCCCCGGAGCGACGCTCCACCATCTCCGGTAGAAATGCCCTGCAGCACAAGAACACGCCGGTCACGTTGACGGCCAGGGTCTCGGCCCAATCCTCCGGTTCGATCTCCCACAGCGGCCCCGAGGGTCCCCCCACCCCGCTGTTGTTGACCAACACTCCCACCGGCCCGAAAGCACCGACCTCCTGGCGCAATCGCTCTACCTCGGCGGCTACTCGCAAATCGGTTGCCACCGCCAGCGCCCCGGCTCCCAGCTGGCGGCACTCCTCGGCGACCGCCGCCAGATCCTCCTCAGACCGGGCCGCCAGCACCACGTCATGGCCGGCGCCGGCCAGGGCCAGGGCGATCCTGCGGCCTATTCCGCGACCGGCTCCGGTCACGACGGCGATCGGACGATCGCTCACGGCGTTGCCCCCGGGTGCTGGTCGGGAAAGTACTCGGGATTGAGCCGCAGGCGGGCGCTGATGGCGTGGCCCCTCATCAGCTCTGCATCGGCCACCGCCGCGGCATGTTCGGCGACCTGACGGGAGCCTTCCGCAGTGCAGCGCTGGGTGGTCACGGTCTTCAGGAACTTCCCCACCCATAGGCCCCCGGTGTAGCGGGCGGCGCGGCCGGTGGGCAGCACGTGATTGGTGCCGATGGCCTTGTCCGAGTAGGTGACGGTGGCGTGAGTGCCGACGAACAGGCTGCCGTAATTTCGCAGCCGGGCCACAAACCAGGACGGGTCGGACGTTTGCACCTCGAGGTGCTCGGGAGCAATGCCGTCGGCGACCGCGACCAGTTCCTCGTCGTTCTCACATAACAGCACGGCGCCGTGGTCGCGCCAGGCCGCCCCGGCCACCGCGGCCGTCGGCCAAGTTTCCAGCCATCGCTCCACCTCGGCGATGGTTTCCCTCCCTACCCGCTCCGAGGTGGTGGCGAGGATCGCCGGTGAGGTTGGCCCGTGCTCGGCCTGGCCCAGGAGGTCGGCCGCCACCACTGCCGGATCGGCCGTGTCGTCGGCGATGACCATGATTTCGGTCGGACCGGCCAGGAGGTCGATCCCGACCCGCCCGAAGAGCTGGCGCTTGGCCTCCGCCACATAAGCGTTGCCGGGACCGACCATCATGTCGACGGGGGCGGAGCCTTCTATCCCGAACACCATCGCCGCCAGTGCCTGCACCCCGCCGATGCAGAAGATCTCGTGGGCGCCGGCCGCATGCATCGCCCACAGCTGAGGGGGATGCATCCCTCTACCGTCCCGGGGTGGGGCCACTCCGACGATCCTCTCGACCCCGGCCACCGCAGCGGTACCAACCGTCATGATGGCCGAGGCGATGAGTGGATATAGCCCGCCGGGCGAGTAGGCCCCGACCGTCGCCACCGGTATATGACGCTGGCCGAGGAAGACCCCGGGAAGCGTCTCCACCTCGAAATCGACCAGCTTCTCGCGTTGTAGCCGGGCGAAGTTCTTCACCTGGGCGATTGTGAACTCGGCATGCGCCCGCGTCTCGGCATCGATCGACCGGTAGGCCAGTTCGATCGTCTCCTCCGACACCCGGAAGGCCGGCGGATCCCATCCGTCGAGCTCGCGGGAGTAACGGCGCACCGCATCCTCGCCCTGTGCTTCGACATCAGCGATGATCCGGGCGACGGTGGCGCTCACCTCGGAGCCGGCGGAGGTGCCGCTGGGCAGAGGTTCCTTGAGGTAAGTCGCCACTAGGTCGGGTCCGGGCTGGTGGTGCCAGCGCCTGGTCCGCCCCTCGCGGTTTGGAGTTCGGCGACCCCCAATGCTGCACAATGCATCGTGTCAGGCTACGTATACAATCGCCCATCTGCGGGTGTCAACTGAGGAGCGCAAGGTGTTGAGCCTGGACTTGGCCAATCAGATCATCGGGGCTGCCCTGGCCGAGGGCCGCCGATTAGGTCTGGGACGGCTCACGGTTGCGGTGCTCGACGCCGGTGGTCATCTCATCGCCCTCCAGCGGGAAGATGGATCGGAGTACCTGCGCCCCAACATTGCCATCGGCAAGGCCTGGGGTGCTCTCGGCATGGGTCACGCCGGGCGGGTGCTGGCGGAAAGGGCCCAGAAGAACCCGGTCTTCTTCGGGGCTTTGTCCGACATGTCGGCGGGCCGCATGGTGCCGCTCGCCGGTGGAGTCATCGTGCGAGACCCGGCCGGGATGATCCTGGGTGCGGTCGGAGTGTCCGGGGATACCTCGGAGCAAGACGAACTGGCGGCCGTCAGCGGTATTGCCGCGGCCGGGTTGGAGCCCGACACCGGGCAGCGGCCCGAATGGCGCCGGCCCTAGAGGAATACTGGCTTACTGGCTACCGGTGCCTGCCTGCTAGCTAGTGGCCACCAGCTACTAGGACTAAACCGGAAGGGAGGCTGGAGATGGCGGACACGCCCCGTCTGGCGATAGTCGGTCTCGGGTGGTGGGGTACAGAACTGGTCAAGGCGGTCAAGGCCTCGGGAGCGGCCGCGGTCACCACATGTTTCGCCCGCACGGAGGAATCCCGGCGAGAGTTCGCAGCCGAGCACGGAATCAGCGCTGCCGATTCCTTCCAGGCCATCCTCGCCGACCCGGAGGTAGACGGGGTGCTGCTGGCGACCTCGCACTCCAGCCACGTTCCGCTGCTGATCGAGGCCGCCAGCGCGGGAAAGCACGTATTCGTGGAGAAGCCTTTGACCCTCACCGTCGCGGAGGGCCGGCGGGGGCTCGCCGCCGCCGACCGGGCGGGCGTGGTGCTCCAGGTCGGGCACAACCGTCGCCGCCAGCCGGCCAACCGCAAGATCAAAGAGATGATCGACTCCGGAGAACTGGGCCAGGTGGTGGCGGTGGAGGCTCTCCATACCGGAGGGCGCGGCCTGCACATCGACCCGCAGAGCTGGCGAGCCGATCCTGCCGAAAGCCCCCTCTCGGGGATGACCGGGATGGGAGTCCACCAGATCGACAACATGCACTATCTGATCGGGCCCATCAAGGCGGTGTCGGCCCGCAGCAACCGCCTGGTCAAGCGAACCTCGCTCGATGACGCATCGGTCCTCGTCCTCGAGTTTGCCAGCGGGGTGGTCGGGACCCTGGTGACCAGCTACGTCGCCCCCCCCATGGTCCGTAGCAGCGTCATCGGCACCAAAGCAGCAGCCTGGAACGAGCTCGATGGGAAGCGTCTCTTGATTCAGTCGGCTTCGGAACGTGAGCCGCGGGCGACCGATATGGCGTTCCACGACACCCTGGCCGACGAGCTAGCCGAATTCGCCCGGTGTATCACTACCGGGGCCACCCCCGAGACGGGGGGCATCGAAGGCTTGCGGGTGGTAGCGGTGATGGAGGCGGCAATGAAGGCCGCCGCCACGGGTGGCTTGGTCGAGGTTGAGGACGTTGGTTGACTCGAGGAGTATGGAATGGAAAGAGCCGTCGTAAGGGTCGGGGGCGTAGCCCCGCCCGCGAGTCACTACTCGCACGGGATCATCGCCTCCGGCCGGATACTGTTCGTGGCCGGTCAGGTGGCCCTCGATGAGGACGGCCAGCTGGTCGGGGCAGGCGACGCCGAGTCCCAGGCCCGACAGGTGCTGACCAACCTGCAGCGGGTCATCGAGGCCGCCGGGGGATCGATGGCCGATGTCGCCCGGACCACCGTCTACCTCACCAGACTCGACGACCGGGTCCCTGTCGGCCGGGTGCGATCCGAGTTCTTCCCTCCCCCGCCCCCGGCCAACACCCTGCTGGTGGTGGCCTCGCTGGCCCAGCCCGAGTTCCTGGTGGAAATAGACGCCATCGTCCCGCTTCCGGCCTAGCTCCGCGGCCGGACGAACCGGCCCGTGAGGCCGGCGGCCGGCTTCCGGGCGGCCGCGACCAGCTCTCCTCGCAGGTAGGTGGCGACGACG
>DATHSX010000041.1:0-1579 GCA_035463935.1 Acidimicrobiia bacterium
TGAATGACGGACCGGTAACGCTTGTCCTGGAAGTCGCCCACGGGCGGGTGGGTTGAGACTCGGGAGACGCTCCGACCACTCGGCCGCCATGTCATCTCACGCGGTCAGCTCGAACCAGATGCTGGTCTGATCGATTTCGCCCCAGGAATCGCTGGCCTGCTCCATGATCGTCAGCCCCATGCCCCCCGGGCCCGGCCGCCCTATGCCCTCCGGGCTTGGCCGGCGGTCGGAGGCGACCGGGAGACGCAGAGACCCCGGTTCTTGGCCGATCGTCACCCTGATGCGCCCTTCCCCGGGCCCGGATCGTCTCTCGATCTGCACGCGAATGAAGGGGGTAGCCGGGGCGTGACGGACGACATTCGTAACCAGCTCGCTGGTGACCACCAGCGCGTCCTGGAGACGGGGGTGCGACCCCAGATTGTCGCGCACAAAGGCGCGGGCCAATGCCGCTGCCACCGGATCTGCTCGGAGATCGATTAAGGCCGGCCTGGGTCGTTCGGAGGAATGCATCACATCGCTTAGTTCTCTGCATCTGCGTACCCGGGATCCCATGACGGCAAACACCTCGTCGGCTCAGGCCACAGCTCGAGAATCAGGCGACTGCCCGTGTCAGCCGACTACTCCAGAACCGATCGAAGCCGGGCCAGCGCCCGGGCCAGCAGGCGGGAGACATGCATTTGGGACAGACCGATCCGCTCGGCGATCTCGGATTGGGTGAGATCCTCGAAAAACCGCAGGTAAACGATGTCGCGCTCCCGGGCTGGGAGCAGCTCGAGCCCTTTCGACACTTCAAGAAGGTTGGCGGCCGACCTGGCGACGTCGGCGTCCCCCGGGAGCGCTTCGGCGAGTGTCAGCCCGGTTTCCGGATGCGGATCCAGCAAGGAATCCCAGTGGTAAGCCGAGTTGGCCGCGATCGCCTCGAGCACTTCTTCTTCAGTCACGTCGAGATGGGCGGCCAGATCAGAGGCCGTGGGTTGGCGACCAAGTGTCTGAGACAACTGCTCGGCGGCCCGGCCCGTCTTCAAAGTGAGTTCCTGGAGGCTTCGGGGCACCCGAACCGACCAGGCGCGGTCACGCAAGTGGCGCTTCAGCTCACCATTGATGGTGGCGGTGGCAAACGCCTCAAAAGCCCCCTTGTCTGGCTCGAAGCGTACGACTGCATTGATCAAACCGAGCATGGCCACCTGCTGCAAATCGGCGTCGGCCACGCCGCGACCCCGGAAGCGGCGGGCGCCCGCCATCGCGAGGTTGGTGAACCTGCGGACGGCCTCGTCTCTCCAGAGGGGATCGTCGACGGCCCGCAACAGGACCTCCTGATCACCCAGTTCCTCGAGGGCCGCACCGGTGCCGGCAGTGCGCATCTCATACCAGACGGTCAGGCGGCCGTTGCTCCAGCTGTGACCCCATCGGCGGGCGATACGCGTCAGAAGGGTGAAGCCCAGCCCGTGATCGGCTGGGTCGATGTCAGCCGGGGCGGGATGTGACACCTCCACCCGCCAGGAGGCAGCGTCATGACCAACACTGAGAACCAAGCGATCCGTAACGCCGTGCTGGATGGCGTTGTTGATCAATTCCGTAA
>DATHSX010000042.1:0-3409 GCA_035463935.1 Acidimicrobiia bacterium
ATCTCGAGAAAGTCGATGATGTCCTCCACCCGATGCCGGTTGGCCATTTCATCGGTCTTGCCCGGCCCCCACCAGAGCGCCCCGGCCAGCCACCCCGACTTCATGCGGACATGGCGGCCGGTCAGGATGTTCTCGATCACCGTCATGTGGGGGAAGAGGGCAATGTTCTGAAAGGTCCGGGCGATTCCGATCTCGGCGGTCTTGTTCGGCTTCAAGCCCAGAATGGAGCGACCCTTCCACAGAATGTCGCCCTGCTGCGGCCGGTAAACCTGGTTGAGACAGTTGAAGATGGAGGTCTTGCCGGCCCCGTTGGGACCAATGATCGCAAACAGCTCCCGCTCGTCGACGTGGAAAGACACCCCGTCGATGGCCCGGACGCCCTTGAAATAGAGGTGGAGGTCGCGAGCCTCGAGCAGCCTTGCTCCCGCCGGGCTTTCGCTGCCGCCTTCATCCAGGCTCACGACAGCCACCGCTTCCGCCGCTTGTAGTGCTTCACGTCGCGAAAGCTCTTCTTCTGACCCTCGCCGTGCAGGCCCAGGTAGAACTCCTGGACGTCGGCGTCCTTGAGAAGCTTCTGGGGAGGGCCGTCCATCACCATCTTCCCGGTCTCCATCACGTAGCCGTGATGAGCTATCGAGAGAGCCATGTTGGCGTTCTGCTCGATCAGAAGGACCCCCGTCCCCTGGCGGTTGATCTCGACGATGATGTCACGGATCTGCTGGACCAGCCGCGGCGCCAAGCCGAGCGAGGGCTCGTCGAGGATCAACAGCTTGGGATCCTGCATAAGCGCCCGGGCAATGGCCAGCATCTGCTGCTCGCCCCCCGACATGTATCCCGCCACCGATCTCCGACGCTCCCCCAGGATCGGGAATAGGGTCATCACCCGGTCGTAGGCTTCCTCCACCTTCTTGCGGTTGGTGTTGATGAAGGCGCCGGCCCGAAGGTTCTCATCGACCGACATCTCGGCGAAGATGCGCCTTCCCTCCATCACCTGGCTGATACCGCGCTGGACAATGCGGGAGGGATCCTTTCGGGTGATGTCATCCCCATCGAATAAGACATGACCCTTGGTGATGTCACCCTCGTGAACGTCGAGCAGCCCGGTGATCGCCCTCATGGTCGTGGTCTTGCCGGCGCCGTTGGCCCCCAGCAGGGCCACGATCTGACCCTCGGGGACGCTCAGCGATATTCCGCGCAGCACCAGCACCACGTCGTTGTAGACGACCTCGAGGTTGGATACGTTCAGCATGGGATGTCCTGATCGGTCAGGGAAGGGAGCGACCCGAAGATCGCTCCCTTTGACTCACCGATCAATCACGGGACGAAGCATCTTCCCTGGAAGTCGTACGCCGCGGCCAGTTCGCCGACGAAGAAGTCCTCGACCAGATCGGACCCGGTCGTCCCCGCATTGGGGGCGGTTCCGATCGTTTGCGAGGCCCCACCCGCATCGGTATAAGCCTGCAGGTTCGGATCGAACATGGCGATGGCCCGGGTCACAAAGGTGTTGGGATCGTCCGCTGGGGCATAGGACTGGTCGGGAGCCAGTCCCTCAAAGCCCAACCCTTCGATAGAGAGCGCTGCCGCCTTGATCCCGGCCCGGGTCATGTCGCCGCTGTCGGCGGCGGCCCGGAGGACGGCCTCGGCGGTCTTGGCTTCCAGCCAGCCGATGATGAAGGCGTCGGAGGGACGCCGTTCCGGCACGGCGGCCAGCATGGCGTCCATGATCGGCGCCATCCCGGGCACGTCGGTGCCCCAGGTCACGTTGTAACCGGGCTGCCAGTAGGCCGCGTCGAGGATCGGGGCGACCGGCGAGTCCAGGAGCCGGAAGTCGTAGCTCGGGACGCTTCCGGTCCACTGGCCGGCGAAGCCGCTCTGCGCCGCTCCTCCCATGATCACGGCCAGGTTGGTCGGGTTGACCGTGGTGAAGACGATGTCGGGAGCATTGGAAACAATGCCGGTGATGATCTCGGTTTCGGGATCGTCGCCGGCAGGGGTCACCAGGCCCTCCCCGTCGAATACGAGCTCGAGCCCGAGTTCGGTGATGGCGTACTTGGCACCGAAGGCGCCGTCCTGACCATATTCACCGGGGAACGTGATAACGGCCCAGGTCGGCGGCCGGCCGTTCTCCTCCTCGAATGCGCCGGAGAGGTACTCGACCACATTCATGCCCTCGAAGCAGTAGTTGGTCTGCTGCTCAAGCACCGTGCTCTGGTCGAAGGCCGGATCGGCCCAGCCCGAATACCAGGTCAGAGGGATGGCAACGATGTCGTCTTCGAGCATGAGGTCGATCACGCCGGCGGTCTGCGGCGAGCCGGTCGATTGGCTCAGCAGAGCGACGTTGTTGCGCAAGGCCTCGTACTGCGTGCGGTGCTGGTCAGGGTTGTAGGCGGTATCGAGTACCTCGACCTCGATGGTGCGACCGGCGATCCCGCCCGCCTCATTGACGAGATCCCAGTAGACCTCCTGGGCAACCACGATGTCCTGCACCAGCGGGGAGAAGGGACCGGTCAGGTCGGCCAACAGGCCCACCGTGATGGTGTCTTCGGTGATACCGACATCGAAGGTGACCTCACCTCCGGCCGCGGTTGTCGTGGTTTCCTCGCCGGCTGTGGTCGTGGTCGCCGCCGCGGTCGTGGTGGTCTCCGCGGCGGTCGTGGTGGTCTCCTCGGCCGCCTGGCCACAGGCCCCGATCACCAGTGCCAGGGCCAGGGTCAGGGCCAACGAACCTCGTTTTCTCCTCACATTTCCTCCTATTGCTTGTCCCAGTAGTCGGCACCAAGTACTCCGTACTCGGCACTTACGACTGCTTATTAGTAGGTGAACGGCCAGCCTTTCCAGTAGTTGCGGATCCGGAGCCACAGGCCAAACAAACCCAGCGGCTCGAATACAAGGAAGATGACGATCAAGGCACCATACAGAACCAGATTGAGTTGAAACACCGAGAGTCCCGGGCCAATGGCCGAGGTCCCGACTAGCCCGAAATCGCTCGATCCTGTCGAGATGAGGAGATTCGCCACCGTCGACAGCAGCCCGGTCCCCTCGGTCAGTTCGCTCAGCCACCGGGTGAGCAACTCCACCAACCGGGGAACCATCACCACGAAGAAGGAGCCGAGGATGGTCCCTGCCGTCGTGCCCGCCCCTCCGATCAGGATGATCGCGATGAACTGCACCGACAGGAGCAGGTCCCAGGCCTCGGGAACCCGGCTGCCGAAGAAAGAGGCCAGCAGGGCGCCCGCCACTCCCGCGAAGAATGAGGAGAGGGCGAACGCCAGGGCCTTGTAGCGGGCCTCATCGACCCCCATCACCTCTGCGGCGATGTCTCGGTCGCGGATGGCGGCGAACGCCCGGCCCACCCGGGAGCGAGCGATGTTCTTGTGGATGAGAGCGAACACAATCGCCAGCACCAGCA
>DATHSX010000043.1:0-3228 GCA_035463935.1 Acidimicrobiia bacterium
GAAGGACCAATGAACAAGGCGTCCACCCCTTCGATGGCGGCGATGGCCTCGATGTCGTCCACCGCCCCGGCGGTCTCGATCTGAATCGCAACGAAGGAGTCGCGGTTGTGGCGCTCGGTGAACTCAGCCATCGGCACTCCCCCATAGCCACCGTCGTAACCGAGCGGGTTGAGACCGCGGTGTCCCCGGGGGTAGAACTTGGCCCAACGCACGAACTCCTCGGCATGGGCAGCCGAGGCGATCTGTGCCCCCATCACCCCGGAGGCGCCGCCCTCGAAGCAGCGGGTCACCGTGGCATAGTCGGTGGCGGGCACCCGGACAAAGCAGTCGAGCCCGTGGGCCTGCCCCGCCATGGCCGCGATTTCGACGTCGCGACTGGTGAGTCCGCCATGCTCGACATCGATCCAGAACCCGTCGAATCCCCCCTGCTGTCCCAGGTACCGGATCACGTTGTGATGGAACATGCGCCCGACCGCGAAGACAATCACTCGCTCGCCGCGTAGCAGCCTGTACTTGATGAGGTCGCTCATCCGATCACCCTCCATTGATATTGAATGACTATCCGATCCCGCCAGCGATCAGCTTCGCTTCGGGTAGTGACTTCAACCGCAGCATCGCCCACACCCCGAACGCCGGCCCTATGGCCAGAAAGGCGAAGGCCCAGCGCCAGCTGACGGCGTTAACGAGCAGCGGGATGAGCCAGATGGTAGGAATGGTGAGAGCGAACCCCACGGCCTGCTGGATGGTGAGGGCGGTGCCGACGTAGGCCTGTTCGGCCAGTTCGGTGACCATCGTCGAGAACTGCGGCGAGTCGCCTACGACCGCGACCCCCCACACCAACCCCACGGACAGCAGGACCCAGGTCGGCGCCGAGAACAGGAGCCCGATGGACAGCGAACAGGCTCCGGAGACGGTCAGCATCAGGGCGGTGGTGCGGGTCCGGCCCCAGCGGTCTCCGAGAAGACCACCGAGCCAGCAGCCCAGACTGCCGGCGGCGATGACCGCGAAGGTCGCAAGGGCGGCCGTCGAGGGGCCCGAGGAGCCGCGGGCGGTTAGGGCATCCCGATAGAAAACCAGGAACCAGGCGTACATGGCGAACAACTCCCACATGTGCCCGAAGTAGCCGAAGCAGGCCAGCCTGACCCCTCGGTTGGCGAAGACCCGACCGGCCTGACGCGGGCTGAATACGGCCCGGGGGAACGGGTAGGGCCCCTCGGTTACGGCCCGCCAGGTGATGACGCCGCCCCCCAGGGTGAGGACCGAAGTGACGTAGATGACCAGCCTCCAGTCGAGGCCGCCCAGGCCGTTGACCAGATGGGGCAACGCGTTGCCGACGATGATCCCGCCGCCCAGGATCCCGAGCCCCAGCCCTCGGCCACGGCGGAACCAGGTCGAAAGCAGCTTGAACGCGGGTGGGTAGACGCCAGCCAGAAAGAACCCGGTGGCGAGACGCAGGGGTATGCCGGTTATAGCCGAATCGGCCAAGCCCACCAATCCGTTCGCCAGGGCCGCGCCGATCGCCCCCCCGAGGATCACGAGCCGGGGGGAGATGACGTCAGAGAGGTTGATCACGGCGGAGGTCAGCGCCCCGATCACGAAGCCAACCTGGACGGCGATGGTCAGCCAGGCCCCGGTGGTGCTGGAGAGGTCCCACTCGGACCGAAGTTGGGGGATGACCGCGGAGGCCGAGAACCAGGTCGACATCGAGAGCACGAGGGTGATGGTGAGCAGCGAAAGCGCCCGCCAGCGGCCTCGTGGTTCGGTCACTTCACCCATCGTGGAGAGGCCGACTTTGGTGGCGCCCCGGGTATCAAGCCGAAGCCGCCCATCTCTCGATCCGGGCCAGCGATTCGGGATCGCGCCCTAGCGGCCTCGAGTCAGGTGGCTGGCGTCTGAGCACTCCGCGCAACACTTGAGCCGCCACCCACCAGGGACGGGCGGTCAGGAAGTCGATTGTGCGTCGCTCCTCCTGCAGGGATCGCTCCATCACCCTGCCCGGAGCCAGGTGATCGGGGTGATGCCCCATCTCTGCGAGCACCTCCAGGCCCCTCTTGTGGGCCTCGTAGAGGCCGGAGGGGCCTGCGCGGACGAGTTGGCGCAGCTCGGTGGCGGGTACCGGGGTCGAGGCCCGGTCGATCGAAACCAGGATCCGGTCCCCGAACTGCGAGGCCATGGTCTGCACCCGATCGGTGGCGACCGCGTAGCTGCGGCGGTCGGCGGAGACGAGGTAGTTGAAAATCGTCCGATAGTCGGGCCCGGTGGCGTCGGCCGAGCCGACCATCTGGAAACCCAGCCCGAGTAGCTCGGCGACGGCCGACCGGGCTCCGGGGACGACCTCGTGGTCAGTGCGTGGCGTCATCCGGGACCGCCCCAGCTTGCCGACCCAGGCCCGCCACGTGATCGCCAACAGCAACAGGACCAGGAAAGGCGCCCATCGGGCCACCTCTCCGATCCCGAATACCGGGATCGCCTGCAGGAAGATGAATAGCAACATGAGCGGCCTGGTCAGTCCGCGCCGAACCCAGGCCAGTCCAAGCAGGAAGGCGACTGTGACGAGGAAGGCCGCGAGCGGGGTCCAGCCCCAGCGAGCACCAGCCCAGTCGATCAGAATGATGCCGGCAAAGGCGGCGACAACGAGCATGAGCAGGGACCGCCTCATGAATCGCCTTTCTAGCCTGCGTCGTTCCACGAACGGTCACCGGTGAGCCTTCGGTTTACCGTAACCATCGAAGACCGACCCGGAGGCGAAGCACGCCGACTCGAGTCGTCATTATCGGCGGAGGACCGGCCGGAACCCTCCTCAAGCTCGTTGCTGAGACCCGGGTCCAAGGGTAACCAGCGGTCGCCGGCGCCATTCGGCCAGAATGCAACGATGGCACGTCGCCAGGTCAGCTCGGGCTCCCCGTATGAGGAGCCGATCGGATTCTCCCGGGCCGTACGGGTGGGGGACCGGGTGGTCATTTCGGGGACCGCCCCGATCTGGCCCGACGGGTCCTGCGATCCCGATCCCTACCGCCAGGCCCGGCGATGTCTCGAGATCATCAAGGCCGCCCTGGCCGAGGCCGGAGCCGGACCTGCCCATGTGATCCGCACCCGCACCTATCTCACCGACGCTTCGATCTGGGAGGCGGTGGGGCGGGCCCACGGTGAGGTCTTCTCATCGGTACGGCCGGCCTCGACCATGGTGGTCGTCAACCGGTTGCTCGACCCCCGCTGGAAGGTCGAGAT
>DATHSX010000044.1:0-1984 GCA_035463935.1 Acidimicrobiia bacterium
CTGGTGGTGGCGCTGGGCAACCACCAGATCTACATCGACCTCGATGGGTGGTTCCGGGCGCCCGACTTCACGTGCCCACCCGGCCAACCTCCCTACGACTTCTCCGGGCGTTTTGCCGACGACGACGGCAACGCCTTCCAACCTGACATCGAGTGGGCCGCCACGGCCGGAATCACGTTGGGATGCAATCCCCCGTTCAGCGACTGGTTCTGTCCCGGCCTCCCCGTCACCAGGGCGCAGATGGCGACTTTGCTGGTGAGGGCGCGGGGGCTAGCCGACTCCGCGGTCGACAGCTTTACGGACGACGCCGGGTCACCCCACGAGGCCGACATCAACCGGCTGGCGGCGGCCGGCATCACCGCCGGTTGCGCTCCCGGGCTCTTCTGTCCCGAGCAGGCGGTCACCCGGGAGCAGATGGCAACCTTCCTGGTCCGCGCCTACGGGCTCACGGGCGCCGCCAACCCCTTTGTCGACGTCGAAGGCATCCACGCCAACGATGTGGCCGCCCTCTATGCCGCCGGGGTCACCAGTGGCTGCTCCCAGGCTCCCCTCGCCTTCTGTCCCGGGGCCCCGGTGCTGCGCGAGCAGATGGCGGCCTTCCTCCACCGGGTGTCCGATTGAGAAGTCGCACGACTAGGGCGGTCACCGCCCGCCACCCCCTCACCGGTTTGGCCGATGGGCCACAGGGGTTGACTACTTCCCACCACCGGCCGCGGCTCCACAACGCCCGGGGACACCCGATGAGGTAGTTCCGCCTCCTGACCGGCCATAGGGGCATTCCCCCATGGACGAGTGGGCCCGATTGGCCGATCATGGTGGCATGACGATCTGGAGCGGGGCGCTGCGGATGGCGGAGCGGACCACGGCGAGCCGCAACCGCTATGTCGACTTCCTGCGGGCAGCTTCTATAACTGTGGTGGTCTTCGGCCACTGGCTGATGGCGGCGCCGGTGTTCACCGAGCAGGGCCTCGAGGCCAACCATCTCCTCACCCGGACCACATGGACGCACTACCTCACGTGGCTTCTGCAGGTGATGCCGATCTTCTTCTTCGTGGGCGGCTACGCCAACGCCGCCTCCTGGCGAGCAGCCCGGCGCGACGCCATCACTTACGGGGCCTGGCTGCGCGCCCGCCTCCGTCGCCTCGTGCTACCCGTGCTGCCATTGCTGATGGTGTGGACCGCCGGAACCTACGCCCTCCTGCGCAGCGGCTTTGATCCCGGGCTTCTCAAGATCGCCTCCCAGGTGGCGCTGGTGCCGGTCTGGTTCCTCGCCACCTATGTGGCCGTGGCGACCTTCACCCCCCTGACCCTCAAGGCCTGGGAGAAATGGGGCTGGGCCTCGCTGGTAGTTCCGGGTCTGCTTGCCGCCCTCGACGATCTGATCTTCCTCCGCTCCGGCGCGGAGTGGATCGGCTACCTCAACTACCTTTTTGTCTGGGGAACGGTCCACAGCCTGGGGTACGCCTGGGCCGACGGGAGCCTCGGCGGCGTTACCCGTCGGCTCTCCGCCTCCGTGGCCGGCCTCCTCGCCACTGCCGCCCTGGTCGCACTCGGGCCCTACCCGGTGGCGATGGTGGGCCTCGACACCCAGGGTGTTACCAACAGCCAGCCGCCCAAGATCACGCTGATCACGCTGGCGATCTTCCAGGCGGGGGCATTGCTGGCTCTGGAAGAGCCGGCCCACCGCATGTTGGCCCGGCCCCGGGTCTGGGCCGCGACGATCCTTGTGAACGGAAGGATCATGACCCTTTACCTCTGGCACCTGACTGCGATGGTGGCCGTCATAGGTGGTTCGCTGCTGCTCGACGGCTGGGGATTGCGCACGCCCGTCGTCAGCGCCGAATGGTGGCTGACCCGCCCGCTGTGGATGCTGGTGCTGGTGCTAGCTACCGTCCCCTTTCTCCTCGTATTCGGTCGTTACGAACGACCCAACCCCGATCGCCGGCCACCTCCGCCGGCCTGGCGCCCCCTCCTGGCCGTGGTC
>DATHSX010000045.1:0-7198 GCA_035463935.1 Acidimicrobiia bacterium
AGAGGACCGAGGGTGCCGCCAGGTCGGTCAGCACCCGCATGATCTGCACCACCAGGTGGGACTCGGGCAGGTCCTCACAGCTGGTGCCCTCGGCTTTCCACAGGAATCGGGCACCGTCGAGTCTGATGACCGCGGCTCCGAGGTTCGCCAACGAAAGCACCTCCGCGGCCATGGCCTTCAACACCGCGGGATTGGCGTAGTCGAGATCCCACCGGTCGGGATGACCCGTGGTCCAGACCCAGGCCCCGCCGTTCACGTCGGGATGCCAGGTGAAGCTGTCGCCGCCCGGCCCGGCCCGGCGCTCCTGCAAATGGCGGGCATAGCGGTCGGGGCGAACGCGGTCGGGAAAAATGTGATAGAACGCACGAAAGCGGGGATCGCCAGCCGTGGCCGCCTGGGCCCAGGGATGGTCGGAGTTGGTCTGGTGGCAGTTGAGGTCAAGCACCAGCCCGATCTGCAGTTCTCGGACTTGTCTGGCGAGGCGCCGCAGGCCCGGCGGGTAGGGGGACGAGATGTGGAGGTGGGAAATCTCCAGGTCGGCCTGGTCAGCCAGCTCAGTCACCAGTCGCTCCAGGGGCGGGTCCGGTGGGGCCGTGGCCCAGAGCGAGCCGGGGTCGCTCAGCCAGTCGAGGGACGCCTCGAGATCCTGGTCAGCGCGTCGGAGCGCCCGGCGACGGGCCTGGAAGCTCGCAGCGGCTACTTGGACGAGGTCCTCGAAGATCCAGGCGAAGTCGTAGCGCCACCCGTAGAGGTGATGGACCAGGTCGAACAGGGGCTGGCCGTGCCGGGCCAGCCGTGTCGAGAACTCCTCCCAGGAGCGACGACCGAATCCGGGTCGCAGGGCGGTGGAGAGCCGGGCGATCGCCTCCGTCGCCGCAGCGGGCCTCCAGTCGCCGGGCGCCGCCGTCACGCGTTCGTCACGAGGTCAGCTCGTCGAGAAAGCGGGGGAACATCTCCCGCCAGGTGACCCAATCATGCGGCCACTCCGGACCCCACTCCTCGACTCGGTTGGGAACTCCTCTGGAACCCAGAACTTCGGCCATCCTCCAGGACTCGGCGGGCTCCTCGGCCGCGCCCAGCCCGTGGGCCAGGAGTACAAAACGCGAACGCAGACGGTCGAGCACCGGACCGTCCTCGAGGGTGGGCAGATAATGGAGGGGAGACGAGAAGAAGAAATCGGAGGTCATAGGGCCCTTCAGCCACTTGGTGAGGTTGTACGTGCCGGAGATGCCAAGGGCAGCGGTAAAGACATCGGGGTGGCGGCATAACACCTCTATGGCATTGAAGGCACCGATCGAGGCTCCGGCGGTGATGATCTCGATATCGGGCGAACGGCAGTCTGCCCGGATAGCCGGCACCACCTCATGTCTGATGGCGGCGTCGAAGGCGGTCATCATCCAGGCGATGTGCCGGTGATCGGAGGAGGTCAGAAAGGCGCGGCCGTTGACCGAATCGACCGAGTACACCTTGATCCGCCCGGATGAAAGCAACCCCTCCAGCGCGGAGATCAGATGGAACCGCTCGATTTCCTCGCAGTCGCCCCCGGCCGTGGGAAAGATCAGCACCGGGACGCCAACCGCGCCCCACCTGACGACGTTCAGGTCCTGGCCGACTCGTTCGGAGTGCCATCTCTCCACCACCTTCACAGGAACTCCTCCCCCCCGTCAACCGGTCCGTGCATGGTCCGAGGGAGAGGCGGTTCGGAGCCGGAGACCGCGAGGGGTGGTGAGCCCAGCAGGTCAAGACGATCCCGCTCGGTCTTGCGCCAGAACTGGAGCAACCCCCAGAAGTGCTCGGTGAACTGTTCCACCTCACCGGCGGGAAAGATGACTTCGACCTTGCGACGCACCGCTTCCCGGGCGCGTTCGGTGCCGAAGTAGTCCCAGGTGATCTCGTCGAGGTCGGCCAGATGGTCATCGCAGAACTCGAGGAAGCGCTCGGTCTCGAAGCGCCGATGAGCGATGGCTGAGTAGGCAGCGAGCTTCTCCCGGTAAGGCACGTTGGCTCGAGCGGCTTCGAAGAACGGGCTCCAATCCGGGTTGTGGTGCATGGGGCGCCCGGTGGCCGCCACGAACAGGGCCCAACGGATCTTGGCCTTCACCAGCCAGGGGAGGTGATAGTGCAGGCTGGTGACCTGGCTGTCAGGGCAAGCGTTGGCGAAGTCAATCGGGTAGAACTCGCCATCCTTGCGCAATGTCTCGCAGGAATTGAAGTCCCAGTTGAAGAAGCTGTTGATGGTCAACACCATGTCGGACAGGAGCTGCCATTCAGCGGCATTGACGAAGTTGAAGTCGATCTTGTAGCGGTCATGCATCGGCGCCGCGGGGTCGTAGCGGATGATGTTGACCTGGGGTCCGACCGCCAGTGCCCGCACGAATAGATCGAAAGGCTCCACAGCCTCCTGCAGGTGCATGATGGCCCGTCCACTCTGCTCGTAGGCGGCCCGCAGTTGCTCTTCGTTCTCGATCCTGGAAACGCCCCTCCAGGCTCCGCCATCGAAGGGCTTTAGATAGCACGGATATCCCACTTCCCGGCCGACCTCGGCCAGATCGAAGAGCCGGGCGTATTGGTCCAGGGTCACCTGCAGGTCGGGCTGGGCCTCATACTCCTTGGGGGGGAGAAGAACGGTGCGGGGGATCGGCAGTCCCAGCCGCATCATGGCCGCATACGAGGTGTGCTTCTCCATCGATTGCAGCGTGAAAGGATTGTTGAACACATACAGGTCATCGTGGACCACTGCCTTCTTGATCCACTCCCGCGAGGTGTGGTACCAGTGGGTGAGCCGGTCCAGAAGGACGGCGTAGCGAACCGGCTGCCGAAGGAAGAAAGGCTCGATGGTGACCCGCTCCACCCGGAAGGTGACTGTGTCGTCGCCCCGGAGGACCCGGGGATTCAGCCGGGCGACGATGTCCTCGAAGAAGATGGGCCATTCCAGGTCGGCACCAAGCGACAGCCCGATGGTGAGGGGCAATTCGGCCATTCGGCGAGACTAACCCTCGAAATCCGCCGGGGAGGGGGAGGCCAGCACCACCGACAGGCAATGGCCCAATCGGTCCCGCCAGCTTCCCCAGTCGTGTCCGTCCCAGGTCTCGAGGTAGGTCACCCGGGCACCGCCCCCGCGCAGGATCGGCGCCAGATGACGGTTGAAGTCGCAGAGGCCTTCGTAACGGCCCACGCTCTGGAACACGGTCAATCGAGGAGGCCCGGGCTCGGTGGTCATCCGCTCCACGAAGTCCACAATCGGGTTGAACACCGGCTCGGGCCACTCCTCGTCCATCCGATGGGCAAACGAGCCGGAGAGGGCCCCTACGGCCGTGATCGATCCGGGAAAGTGCCAGGCCGCTGCCAACGCCGCCACTCCCCCCAAAGATGAGCCCATCGCCGCGATCCCGGTCGGGGGAGGAAGGCGTAGCCGGCGGGTGACGTGGGGCACCACTTCCACGAGAAGATGGCCGCTGTGGTCGGGATTGGCCCCGTACTCGCGGATCCGGTCCCAGGGCTGGAGTAGGACCGCCACCACCGGCGGGATCTGGCCGGCCGCGATGAGGCCATCCAGCGCCGGGCCCAGGTCGGTGTAGCGCAGGAAGTCGGATCCATCGTGAACTAGCAGGAAGGGGTAAGGACGGTGGGCACGGAAACCGGCAGGCAGGTAGACATGATGGTGACGGCGCCCGCCCAGGGCCGCTGACGGCACCCGGATCTCTGCTATCTCGCCCGGGCTCCCGGTCGGGAAGACGGCGGGTTGATAGCGGGGGCCCTCCAGAACCGAGTTGCGGCCGAACGGATTGGCGGCTCGGGGTGGGTTGAGCGGGTCGTCAATCTCGTTGACGCGGCCGGCTTTGATCACGGCCAACCGGTATTCGATGCGTGCGGTCGCCGGTAACGGGATCCGAAGGAACCAAGTATCGGCTCCCACTCGGGTGAAAGGGGGAGGGGCGGGGAAGCCGGGCATCCAGGTCACCAGAGAAACCGACTCCGCCTCACCCCGGTACACGAACACGGCGTGGCCGTCATCGTGGAAAGGCCCGGTGGCGGCCATGACCGCGTCAGCGAATTTCGCGCTCAGAATCGGATGGTTGGAAGGGGAATTCACCGGCGGGCGAGCATATTCACCCGAGGGGAGTTGGGGCCGTGGCACACTCGGGGCTGTGCGGCCCCTCACCGTTTGCCTGCGGCAGTTCCTGGCCCTTCCCCGGGCACTTGTCACCGCCCCGGCCCGTCCGAGGGAGTCGAGCTGACCGACCTGTTGTTAACCGAGCTGGACCGCGAGCTGCTCAACGGGAAAGCCGGACCGGGCACCGCCCTGGCCATGTCGGTGGTGACTCAGATGGCGAAGGCGATGGGAGCCGGTCGCCTGCTCGATATCAGCGCAGCTCACATCGACGGCTGCCTTTATCACGGTCGGGCCGGGCTCGATTTCGCACTTAGGTTGGTGGAAGGGGGCGCTCGGACAGCGGTGCCGGCGACGCTCAACGTCGCCGCGCTCGACCTCCTCCATCCTGACCTTTATCGGGGTGATCCGGACACCGCCCGCGAGGCCCGGCGTCTGATGGATGCCTACTTGTCTCTGGGCTGTGTTCCCAGCTGGACCTGCGCCCCTTATCAACTGCCCGGCCGCCCCCACCGGGGACAGCAGATCGCCTGGGCCGAGTCGAATGCGATCGTGTTCGCCAACTCCGTGCTGGGAGCCCGCACCGAGCGCTATGGGGACTTCCTCGACATCAGCTGCGCGGTGACGGGCCGCGCCCCGGCCGTCGGGCTGCATCTCGATGGAGGAAGGACAGCCACCTGGGTGGCGGTTCTGCGAGGTCTGGACGAGTGGTTGGACGCCGACTGGCTCTACCCGGTGCTCGGATACGAGCTGGGTCTGATCGATCCCGTCGGTATTCCCGCCCTAATTGGGCTCGACACCAGGGCCACCGAGGACCGCCTGAAGGCTCTCGGGGCGGGTGCAGCCTCTACCGGGGCGATCGCCATGTTCCATGCGGTAGGGGTTACACCGGAGGCTGGCACCCTCGATGAGGCGAGCGGCGGCCGGCGCCTCCCCCGGGTGGTGATCGACCGGGACCGGATCCTCGCCGCCCGCCAGCGGCTGTCACGCGGGGCGAAGGGACCCGTCTCGGCGGTGAGTCTGGGCGCTCCCCACTACTCGGCGGCCGAGTTGACCAGACTGTCGGGGTGGCTGCAGGGAAGGCAGGTGAACCTGCCGCTCTTCGTGAACACGAACCGCCAGGCGATGACAGCCGCGGCCGCAGAGGTCTCCATTCTCGAGCGGGCAGGAGCAACGATCGTCACCGATACCTGTACCTACATCACCCCCATCCTCGACCCGGGGATCAAGGTGGTGATGACCGATTCGGCCAAGTGGGCCTACTACGCCCCGGGCAACCTGGGGGTGGGAGTGGTCTTCGGGTCCCCCGAGGAGTGCGTGGCAGTGGCGCTGCGTGAATCGTGAGCGAGCGGCTGGTCCTCACCGAGCCACTCTCTTTCTGGGGAGGCCTCGACCCGTCGACCGGGAAGATCATCGACGTGAATCATCCCCAGGTCGGCGAATCGGTCGCCGGGAAGATCCTGCATATGCCGCATGGGCGGGGATCTTCCTCATCACCGTCGGTGCTGGCCGAGGCCCTGCGGCTCGGAAACGGACCCGTGCAAATCGTCCTGGCGAGGGCTGACCCGATGGTCGTGCTCGGGGCCCTGGTGGCCAGGATGCTCTACGGGGTGGATTGTCCCGTGGTGGTGGAGCACCGGTAGCCTGCCGCCATGCGAGTCCTGGTTACCGGTGGCACGGGCTTCATCGGTAGTCATACGGTGGTGGCCCTCATCGAAGCCGGCCACGTGGTGACGGTCGTCGACAATCTCGCCAACTCGAGTCTCTCCGTGCTCGACGGGATTGCGGCCATCACGGGAACTCGACCGGAGTTCCACCAGGTCGACGTCGGCGACGTGGCCGCAATGGAACCGGTGGTAGCCCAGGGCGAATTCGAGGCTGTACTGCATTTCGCGGCCTTCAAAGCCGTGGGGGAGTCGGTGGCCCATCCCCTCCGTTATTACGACAACAACGTTGCCGGCACGGTCCGGCTCCTCGAGGTGTTGTCGGACCACTCCGTACGAAAGCTGGTGTTCTCGTCGTCGGCCACCGTTTACGGTGATCCGGCATCGCTGCCGCTCACCGAGGAGAGCCCGACCGGCCGCGCCACCAATCCCTACGGGTGGTCGAAGATCATGATGGAACAGGTGCTGACAGATGTGGCCGTCGCCGACCCATCATGGTCGATGATGCTTCTCAGATACTTCAACCCGGTCGGAGCTCATCCCTCCGGACTGATCGGTGAACTGCCGGCGGGAGAACCGGCCAATCTGTTGCCCTATGTGGCTGGAGTCGCCGCCCGCCGGTTTCCGTTCGTGCGGATCTTCGGCACGGACTATCCCACCGCGGACGGAACCGCGGTCCGCGACTACGTGCACGTGGTCGACGTCGCCGAGGGACATGTCGCTGCGCTCCAGACTGCCGTCGCGGGTCGCCATGTTTACAACCTGGGGACCGGGCGGGGTTCGTCCGTGCTAGAGGTGATAAGGACCTTTGCCGAGGCGACGGGGATCGAAGTGCCCTGGGAGGCCTATCCCCGGCGGCGGGGAGATGTGGCGGCGACCTGGGCGGGCGTGGAGAAGGCGGCCACCAATTTGGGTTGGACGCCGCGATTCGAGCTGACGGACATGTGCGTAGACGCCTGGCGCTGGCAGCAGGCACAGGGCTCGGCAGGCAGTGAGCAGTAGGCACTTACTGCCCGCGGTCCACCGACTCCACTAACTTGTCGATCTGTGCATGAACCGGCCGCAACCGGCGAAGCTGACCTGCTCCAGCACGTGATCGATCGCATCGGCACGGACTTCGAGCCGGCCGATCGAACCATTGCCACAGCTCTGGCCCAGGCCTATTTGCGGCGGATACCCAATGGCGACGGGCGGACCGTGGACGAATGGCTGGCCGAGGTCCGCGGACTGCTCGACTTCATCAGGATTCGCACCGAACCGATCGCGGTGCGGGTCTTCAACCCCGATCCGGAGACAGACGGCTACGGCTCCACCGGAACCGTTATCGAGATCAACGTCGCCGATGGGCCTTTCCTGCTCGATTCCATCACCAACGAGATCGGAGCCCATGGCCTGGAGGTAGCCCGGGTCACCCATCCGGTGA
>DATHSX010000046.1:0-3458 GCA_035463935.1 Acidimicrobiia bacterium
TCCTCGGCGGCGGCGATGCCCCGATGAATCTCGTCGAGGAGCGACTGCACCCTGCCAGCTTCCGCCTGGGCGGCGGCCAGCGCGGAATTCGCCTCGTCCCGTTCGAGTTCGAGCAACGCCTTCTCCTCCTCCAACCTCAGCAACTGGGCCTCGGCTTCGGACCTGCGTTCCACTACCGCGTGGCGTTGGCGCTCCTCTTCTCGCTGCAAGAGCTGGTAGGTCCTAAAGACATCCTCGTCGCGTGAGAACACCTCGCCGGCGTAGGCGAGGGCGGTGACGGCCGCGGTGGCGTTGGCCTGCGAAAAGAGCTCGAGAGCCGGAACCGAAGAGGCCTCCATATACATGGCCACCGCCTGCTCCTCCAGGCTGGCGCGGGTGCTGCGGAGATCGAGTTCGGTTCGAGCCAGATCGGCTTCCAGACCAGCCAGGTCCGCCGTCAGCTCGACCACCGAGCTCTCCGTCGCCTGGACCCGCAGGACGGTTTCGTCAACGCGGGCCTGGGCGACCGCGAAGGCCGCCAGCGCCGCCTCGAGGGCGGCCTGGGCCGCCGCCACCCGCTGTCCCATGGCGCTGGCTTCCGTCCGGGCCGCCCTGATGGCGCGATTGACGTCGGACAGCTCCAGCTGGATCCGCTGTAATTCGGTGGCCGGGTCGTCTTCGGCCACCACCGGAACGGCCCCCCAGAGGAAGGCGAGCGCCACCAGCAGCACGGTCCACCGTGCTGGTCTCACGTCGGTTCGAGGACCCGCCGGGCGCCGGTGGCCAGCCGCCCCCCCTCGTCGTCTCGCAGGTATCGGCTGAGCCCCAGCACGCTGCCCAGCACCCCCGCCGCTGCACCGAAGAGCAGAATGAGAATTCCCCAGGTCAGGAAGAAGCGGTCGGACACCGAGAAAGACACCAGTTGGATCGTCTCTCCCAGCGTCCGCAGGTTGCGGGAGGCGACCCAGACTGTGCCCACGGCCAGACCCGCCCCGACCCGCCCCTCCATCATCCCTTCCAGCAGAAACGGCACGCGCACGAACCAGTTGGAGGCTCCGACCAGCTTCATAATCGAAACCTCGTCGCGGCGGGCGTAGATCGCCATGCGAATGGTGTTGGCGATGAGGATCACGGCTGACACGCCGAGCACCAACGCCAGACCGAGACCGAGCAGGTTGAGGACCGTGGAGAGCGAAGAGAGCTGTTCGATTTGCTCGCCGAAGGTCTCCACCCTCCGGATCAGCTGGGCCTGATCGGCCAGACGGAACTGCACGTCGCGATAGAGATCGATGTTGGTCAACTCGATCCGGATCGAGGCCGGCAGCACACTGGGATCGATGTCCAGGTACTCAGGGCGATCGGCGAACAGCTCTCGGAACTCGGCCCAGGCACCGGCCTTATCGACATAGAAGGCATTGGCGACTTCCGACCAGCTCTCTACCTCTTCGAGCAGCGCCAGATGGGCGCCGCTGGCCACGCCATCGCTGCCCTCATCATGCAGGAAGGCGATGACATGAACCCCTTCCTGCCAGGCCAGGGTGTTGATTCGCAGCAGCTCGTTGACGACCAGGGCGCCAAAGGCCAGCGACAGGGAGATGAATACCGCCAGCACCGCCCCCAGCACCACCAGCAGGTTGCGGCGGAGGTTGATGAGGGCCTCTCGGACCAGGAAAGCGAACCGGCTCATGTCTCCCCCCCCGTGGGGCTGAGCGAGGCCGGATCGATCACCGGGATCTGATCAGTCTCGTAACGGCCGGCGATCTCATCCCGAATCAGACGTCCGTCCTCCAGCTGGACTACCCGCCGCTGCATGGCATCGACGATGGCGTGATCGTGGGTGGCCATGACGATGGTCGCCCCGGATCGGTTGATCCGATCGAGCAGCCGCATGATGCCCACCGACGTGGCGGGGTCGAGGTTGCCCGTTGGCTCATCGGCCAGAAGGATCGGGGGACGATTGACAAATGCCCGGGCAATCGAGACTCGCTGCTGCTCACCCCCGGAAAGTTGCCGGGGATATCTATCGGCCTTGTCGCGCAGACCCACCAACTCGAGCACCTGCTCGACCTGGGGACCGATCACGCTGCGGGGGCGGCCCAGCACTTCGAGCGCAAATGCCACGTTCTCGGTCACCGTTTTGTTGGGAAGCAGCTTGAAGTCCTGGAATACGGTGCCCACGGAGCGACGCAAGAACGGCACCTTCCAGGCCGGAAGCTGGGTTATGTCTTTTCCTGCCACCCAGATGGCGCCCCGGGTGACCACCTCTTGTCGAAGCAGCAGCCGGATCAGGGTCGACTTGCCCGACCCCGAAGGTCCCACAAGGAAGACGAATTCGCCCTTTTGAATATCGAGGGAAATGTCGCGAACCGCGACGCTGCCTCCCTCGTAGACCTTGGTTACATCTCGCAGCCTGATCATATGTCCTGGCTAATCGTGTCCGTTGGTGCGCGGAAATGACGTCCGACCGAATAGGCGCGGTCGTAACGGGTCGAAGGGTACCCCACCGCCTCATCCAACCCGAACTTTCGCGATTAGACGCCAGGAACAAGTCGGCAATAGGGCAGTAACGACTCCTGCCTATAGCCAAGTTGGCTACTTGCTTACTGTCTTTCGTAGCGGCCGCGCCGCCACCGAAGGTAGCCATCGATGAAGGGGTTGAGGTCACCGTCGAGCACACCCTGGATATTCCCTACTTCGACGTCGGTGCGAAGGTCCTTGACCATCTGATAGGGCTGCATGACATAGCTGCGGATCTGCCGGCCCCAGGCCGCCTCACCCTGCTCGCCCCGGATCTCGTCGATCTGGGCCACTCGTTCCTGCCGGGACCGCTCATGGAGTCGGGCCTTGAGGATCGCCATCGCCCGGGCCCGGTTCTGCAACTGGCTGCGCTCGTTCTGGCACTGGACCACGATGCCGGTGGGAAGGTGGGTGATGCGTACCGCGGAGTCGGTCTTGTTGACGTGCTGGCCACCGGCGCCCTGTGACCGGTAGGTGTCGATCCGCAGGTCGTCCGGGTTGATCTCGACCCCCTCATCCGGAGCCAATTCGGGGACCACGTCCACCCCGGCAAAGGAGGTCTGACGGCGAGCGTTGGCGTCGAAAGGGCTGATCCGCACCAGGCGATGGACTCCCCGCTCCGCCTCGAGCACGCCGTAGGCGTGATCCCCGCGCACGGTCATGGTGACTGACTTGATTCCCGCCTCCTCGCCCTCGGTCAACTCCTCCACCGTGTAGCTGTAACCCTCGTCGGTGAGATAACGCTGATACATCCTGGCCAGCAACTGGGCCCAATCCTGGGCGTCCACTCCCCCTGCCCCGGCGTGGATGGCCAGGATGGCCGGGTGGTCGTCGTATTCGTCGAAGAAGAGTGACTCCCTTTCCAGACGAGCCAGTTCCTGCTCCACCCGGTCGAGTTCCACCGCCACCTCCACCCGGGTCTTCTGGTCGTTGGCCTCCTCGGCTAGCTCGAGAAGGACCTC
>DATHSX010000047.1:0-7364 GCA_035463935.1 Acidimicrobiia bacterium
GGCACCCGCTGCACGATCAGCTCACCGGCCTCCTCCAGCTCGAAGAGCAACTCCCGGATGTCCTCGGTGGGAGCTTCGGCCGGATCAGGGGCCGGCTTGCGCCGCAACGCTTCGATGGGAATGAGGCTCATGTGGTCTCCTAGATCTCGTAGCCGGCCTCTTCGAGAGTTTCTTCCATGACGTCCATGATGATCATGTGCAGACCCTCATCGACCTCGCGAATCATGTCCATCACGCCGCTGTAGTGCCAGATCAAGTAGAGCTCGGTGAGCGTCTTCGGGGACACCTGCCAGCTCATCGAGGTCGTGTGCAGGGTTTCGGGGGGCATGGCCCGGCGCCATGTGTCCAGATTCTCGGAAACGGTCCGCACCTCGGGCCCCCAGTCGGGGAAAGCGTCGGGCTGGAGCATGTCGGGCGAAACCTGGGTCCCGGTGGTCATGATCTTGTAGACGATGCGGGTGTATCCCTCGAGCGCCCGCTTGGAGGACGCCAACCCGTTGCTGACCGCCACCTCCCGGAGGATGGTGATGAGACCGCCGGGTGAGTTCTGGCGGGGGCAGCGGTCGCACGAAAAGCATTGCGAGCAATTCCAGACGTCGTCGTTCATCTGCTCGTAGATGAGCTCGACATCTTCGCGGGCGGCCGCCTGGGCGATCTTGCGAGGCGAAAAGTCGTAGAACCGGGCCGAAGGGCAGGCCGCTACGCAGATGCCGCACTCGTAACAGCCATAGAGGTAGTCCGGGAAGCGGGGATCTGCCTTTACCTGCGTCCAGAGGGCGAGCTTGTCCTCGTAAGGAATCTCGGAGTAGTGGTCGGGGGAAAGAGTTGCCCCTTGTTCCCTGGTGAACGCGGCGGGAGCAAGGGTGGCAGTGGACATCAGAAGCTGATCACGGCATTGGCCTCGGCTGCCAACTCGTTGAAGGCCGCACCTCCGATCATCTTGACGCCCTCGATCAGATCCTCGATCTTGAGGTCATTGAGATCGAGCGACGGCTGACAGACGAGGAATTGGACACCGAGGTCCTGCGCCTGCTTGATGAAGGTCGAGAGGGGAGCCCCACCTTGCTTCACCGTCAGGTCCTGGGCCTCCTTCTGCAGGAGGGTCGGGCCGTGCATGGTGAAGTAGATGGCCACCTCCATGTCCATCGCAGCCGCAGCGGTGGCGAGGTAAAACGGGGTGGCCGCTTTGGAAGGCTCGTCGAGGCCGTGAGTCTGGACGTAAAGGATGCGGGTTTCGTCGGACAGACGCAGCTCCTCTCAGATGAACAGGGCGACGTCGGCGCCCGAGGCGAAGTCGAGAAAGGCGGTCGCACCGAGGCAGGAAGCCTCCGGTATCACGTCTTCTTTGGTCACGTTCATCACGCCCATCGTGGTGGCGCAGGCGTAGAAGTTGACTCCGGACTCGAGGCAAAGCTGCATCATCTCCTCGAAGGACGGGATGTTGGACTTCTTCATCCAGTTCTTCATCATCCAGGTGGCAACGGAGTTCATCCCCGGCAGAATCCCCAGGATGGTGGGGACCCGGAACTCCATCCCCTTGATGGGCGGAGGAGAGGCGGCGTTGCCCACGGCCGAGACCTTGAGCTTCTTGCTGCGGTTCTTGTTGACCATGTCAAGCCCGTAGAAGGTGCAGAACACTCCCACCTCCCAGCCGATGGCGGCGGCGGTAGAGGCGAGGATGAGCACCGGGTAGACCTCGTCGAGGCCACCCTTCGAGGCCACCAATGCCATTCGCTTGGGCCTTTCGGTCGGCTCGGAGGGCGCAAGCACCTCCTGCAGGGCGGTATCGATGGTGGTGGTCATTGGCTCCTCCTCCTCACTTGGTCCGCCGGAACCAGAAGTGGTACTTCCCCGCATCTTCGGACTTCGCCACCATCTGATGGCCGGTCTGACGCACCCAGGCGTCCATGTCCGGAGGTGCGCCCGGGTCGGTCGCGATCATCTCGAGGATCTGACCGATCTCGATCTCCTTGATGGCTTTCGAGGTCTTCACCACCGGGATCGGACAGAGCAGGCCGGTGCAGTCGAGCACCCGATCTGCTGTGATCTCCGCCGTCATCCGCGTCCTCCTTTCGGGGAGCCGGGCCAGTCACCTTCTACACGTCTGCCGCCTGCTGGGTCCACTCCGCCGTGGGCCCACTACCAGGGTGGATTCCAGATATATGCGGATATATGAATCCGGATACGCATTATGCCGGTCGCCCCCGAGGGCGTCAAGAAGTTCCAGACAAAGGCCCCTGCGTCCCCGGAAGGTCGAGCCGAACATAGACCTCGGATGCCTCCACCACCACCCGGAAGGTCCGGATCGGGTCGTCGGCCGGTCCCCGCACCCGGGTCCCGTCGGTCAGGTTGAAGCGGCTGCCGTGCCAGGGGCAGGTGATTACCCGCGCCTCGGGGAGCAGTTCTCCTTCGGAGAGCCGCGCCCCGGCGTGAGGGCAGACGTCGGCGGTCACCAGGATCTCACCCCCCAGGTGGTAGGCCGCCAGCGGCCCTACGGGAGTGTCGGGAAGACGGGCCACCACTCCAATCCGCCCGGCTACGTCGTCCATCGAGAAGAGCCGGATCCGTGGGCCCCCCGGATCCACCGCCCACTCCCGGATCTTCGTCAGCAGCTGGCGGGCCAGCGCTCCGCGGCTGGTGACCACGTCGCAGCCGGCGGCGATCGCCGCCTTCCAGAGCCCGGGATCGGGAACGTTGACGTATCCGGTCACCAGTGTCCGGGGCCAGCGCGCCTTGCATTCGCTCGCCCGGACCAGCGCGTCCGTCAATTCGAGGTCGATAACCACCGCCAGCGGTGGCTCGGACACGTTGCTGAGGTCGTCTGAGGCGCCAAGGTGGAGGACTTCGACAGCCAGTTCACCCGCCACGCGCTCGAGCTGACGCCTCGCCAATGGGTCGGATCCGTAGGCCAGCAGCCTTCCGGCGACGACCGGTTGATTCAGCTGACGACCTGGGCGAGTTCTCCGAAGCTCTCGGCCATCACCTGGCGCAGGAGGTCCATTGCCTCGGCGATCTTCGGCGAGGCCAGGGAGTAGTACACCCACTGACCGTCCTTGCGGGACTTGACCAAACCCTTCTCGCGGAGGGTCGCCAAATGCTGGGAGATGTTGGCTTGCGGTATCCCCAGCTCTTCACAGATCTCGGTCACGGATCGCTCTCCGTCCCGCAGACTGTTGATGATCAGCAACCGCTTGGGGTCAGCCAGGCCCTTGCAGACGTTGGCGTGAAGGCGGTGGATCTCGTCGATGCTGACGCGCATACCAGAACTATGCCAGATATGCGCCTATTCGCAAATACTTACCCGTTCAGGCCCCGATGCCGCCGATCGCCACGTACTTCGAAACCATGAACTCTTTCAGGCCCTGCCGGCCCCCCTCGCGCCCTATGCCCGACTGCTTGACCCCTCCAAACGGCGCCACCTCGGTCGTGAATATGCCGGTGTTCACGCCGACCATTCCGAACTCGAGGGCCTCACTCATTCGCCAGCTACGGGCGGAATCACGGGTGTAGACATAGGCCGACAGGCCATACGGGGTGGCATTGGCGAGTTCGATCGCCTCGGACTCGGTGTCGAAGGAGTACAGGTTGGCCACCGGCCCGAAGATCTCTTCGTTGGCGATTGCCATATCCAGCGTGGCCCCCTCCAAGACCGTGGGTTGGTAGTAGGTGCCGCCCAACTCGTGCGGCTTGCCCCCCACCACCACCCTCGCCCCCTGGTCGACCGCTTCCCCCACCAACCGGTTCACCTTGTTCAGCGCCTCGGTATTGATCAGCGGGCCGATCTCGGAGGCCTGATCCATTCCTGGCCCTACCTTCAACGCGGCGGCCGCCCCGGCCAGCCGTCGGGAGAATTCCTCCATCACGGACACGTGCACGAAGATCCGGTTGGCGCAAATGCACGTCTGTCCGCCGTTGCGATACTTCGACACCACGGCCCCCCTCACCGCGGCATCCAGGTCGGCGTCCGCGAAGACCACGAAGGGGGCGTTCCCGCCCAGTTCCAGGCTGAGCTTCTTGAGAGTGTCCGCGCTCTGCCGCATCAAGAGGCGGCCGACCTCGCTGCTCCCGGTGAACGACACCTTGCGCACCGTGGGATTGGCGGTCAGCTCACCCCCGACGGCGACCGGGTCGGCGGCAGTGACGACGTTGATCACGCCCGGCGGCAAACCGGCCCGGTCGGCCAGCTCGGCCAGGGCCAGGGCCGAGAGGGGCGTGTCCTCGGCGGGCTTGACGACGACCGTGCATCCGGCTGCCAGGGCCGGCGCGACCTTGCGGGCGATGGTCGACAGCGGAAAGTTCCAGGGAGTGATGGCCACTGCCACCCCCACCGGCTGCTCGATGACGAAGAGCCGCATCGACGGGTCGTGCGTGGGAATGACTTCGCCGTAGGCGCGTTTTGCCTCTTCGGCGTACCACTCGAAAAAGTCACTCGCCAGGCCCACTTCCCACTGGGCCTCCCGGAGCGGCTTGCCCATCTCCGCCGTGATCAGGGACGCCAGGTCGGAAGCGTTGTCCACGATTGCGGCGTGCAGCTCCTTGAGCGCCGCCGCCCGCTGCTTGGCAGTGAGCGAGCGCCACTCCCCCCAGGCGGCGGCGGCCGCCTCCACCGCGTCCCGGGCGTCGGACGCATCCCCATCGGCAACGTCGGCGATCACCGCGCCAGTGGCGGGGTCCCGAACCGGAAAGGTCCGTCCCGTCGAGGCGGGTTGCCAGCGACCGCTGATGAATAGTTCCCCCCGCAGGAGGTTGTCGTCTTCCAGGCCCGGCCGACTCAAGTGCGTCGTGGTCATGATCCCTCCTGCCTCTGAGCCTTCCCATGCTCGCTCGAAACCATCTCGATGACCGCACCCACGTCTTCGGCTCCGTGCCCGGCGGACCAGGCTTCGCCCAGTATGGCGGTGGCCACCGCACCCAGACGGCCCGGTGGGCGTCGTTCGGCGGCAAGGCGTAGATCCTTGGCCATCAGATCGATCGTGAACCGGGGGGTGAAGTCGCGTTCCGCCATGGGCCCGGCCTTGTAGTCGAGCAGGCGAGGTACCGCCCCGGCGCGCAGTACCTCGAGGCAGGTGGCCATTTCCAGCCCGGCTGACTCGATCTCGATGATTGCCTCGGCCAGGGCCACGAGGTGAGACGTGAGGAGCCGGTTGCCGATCAGTTTCATCTCCAGACCGGCCCCGTTGGGGCCGACGTGATGGATCGAGCCGCCCAGCGCCGCCAGATACTCCCAGGCCCGGGCAAACGCCTGGCGATCCCCGCCCACCATGATGGCCAGCGTGCCGGCTTCGGCGTGAATGCTGGTACCCGACACCGGGGCGTCCACGAAATCGAACCCGCCAGCAGCCGCCCCGACGGCCAGGTCGCGGGACACTTCCACCGAAATCGTCGAAAGGTCGATGCACAGAGAACCGGGGGAGAGCAGGCTGAACAGGCCCGCCGGTCCGCGATACACCGCCGACACCTCCGGTCCGTCGGGGAGGGAACTCAGCACTACGTCGGCTCCGGCCAGCACCCCCAACTGCGAATCAACGGAGAGGCCGGCGGCCGTCGCCCGGGCCCGGGCGCCGGGGGAAACGTCGACGCCCGTGATCTCCCAGCCCGCCCTTGCCAGCCGCAGACACATCGGCAGCCCCATCCGTCCGAGGCCCACGAACCCGACTCTCCCCCGGTTCATTCACCCGCCCCTTCGAGCAGGTTCCAGATTCGTCCGGTCGCCGACCGCAACCCGGCGTCGGCCGGGGAGAGACCCGAACGAGGCCTGGCGGCATCGACCTCGACGGTGCCAACCAGCGGGCCGGGGTGGCGCCGCATGATCGAAACGCGGTCGGAGAGGAGCACCGCCTCCTCGACGTCGTGGGTGACCAACACCACGGTGCGCCGGTCGAGCTGCCAGTGGGTCTCGAGCTCCTCCTGCAAGACCCGCCGGGACAAAGCATCCAGATGAACAAACGGCTCGTCCAGCAGCAGGATCTCGGCATCGTGGGCCAGCCCCCGGCCGATGCCGGTCCGGGTCTGTTGCCCGAACGACAAGGTATGGGGCAGGCGGTTGCGCAGCTTCTGCAACCCGACCTGGCGGGTGTGGAACTCGGCCACCTTCCGGTAGAGAGCCCGACCGGTGCCGTTGAACTCGGCACCGATCGCCACATTGCGCTCCACCGTCCACCAGGGGAGTAGGTTGGGCGACTGAAAGATCATCGCGGTCCGATTGGGGTGTTGTTGCACACCGTGAAAGGAGATCGATCCAGAGTGCGGTCGCTCGAGACCTGCGATCAGGCGCAACAGCGTGGTCTTGCCGCAACCGTTGGGGCCGACCAGGGCGTGGACGCTTCCCGATTCGACCGTCAAGTCGAACCCGGAAAGGACCTCCGTGGCGATCCCGGATACAGAGCTGTATACAAATCCCAGGCTCCGAATATCAATCCGCACGTCGTTCCTGCCTGCCATGAGAACCGCTGGCCAAAAGGGGCGATTCTGGATACACAATGTCTATTGCGTGATATAGGATCGAAGAGCAGCCTAGGGGCTTATGCGAGAACTTGGAGGAGGAAGGATGCATCAAAGATCGGGCCTGCGTAGCTCGTTGATATTGGCAGTCCTAGCTCTGGTAGTGGTGGCCTGCGGCACCGGTGATACCGGAGGTGGCGACGAAGGAGACGGCGGTGAGGCGAGAACCGTTATCCGGTTCGCCTTCGCCCCGGACCCCGTATGGGACTACATGAACGACAACGGAATGATCGTCGAGTGGGAGGAGGAAAACAACGTCCGGATCGTGACGACCTCGACCTGGGACGAGTTCACGTTCTTCGCCGGTGGTCACGGTGACGTCATCTCGATTGGCACCCAGGAAATCCCGGTGCTGGAGCAGGAGACCGACATCAAGACCGTGACGTTCGGTAAGTACAACGCCCAGCGATCGCCCATGATCAAACGAGCGGGTGATCCATACCTGGAATTGCCGGATGTGCCGGCCGGCTCGACGATCTGCGTCAGCAGCCCGGTCTCCAACACCCAGTTCTGGTCGGTGGCGATGATGCAGCTGCACGGGATCGACTACCGCGTAGGTGGCGGCGACTACAACCTCGTGGTCAACGACCATTTCGTCAACCCGCAGAACCTCCTCAACGGCGACTGCGAGGTGGCGGTCATCATTCCGGAAGCGGCGGCGCCCTATCTGCGCACGGGTGAGCTCGAGCTCATGTATGACGGGTTGATGCCCTTCCAGCTCTACAACCGGTTCTCCGGTTTCGAGAGCGAAGAAGCCCATGTCATGTCGAACCTGTTCACTGCGACCGAGGAGTTCTACGACGCCCATCCCGACCAGATGGCGGCGTTCCTGGAGCTGTGGCAGCGGGGCATCGAGGCCTGGG
>DATHSX010000048.1:0-4890 GCA_035463935.1 Acidimicrobiia bacterium
CAGGATCTGTACCGCGCCTACCTGGAGCAGAGCCAGGTCTTCGTGGGCATCTACTGGCAGAGTTATGGCTGGGTTGCCCCCGGGGCAACCGTCTCCGGTATCGAAGACGAGTGGCAGCTGGCCGGTGACCGGCCCCGTCTCATCTATGTGAAAGAGCCTTCACCGGACCGGCAGCCGGAGTTGGCTCAGATGCTCGACCGGATCAAGGGTGGGGGAGTGTCGTACAAGCAGTTCTCCTCACCTGGCCAGCTCGCCGAGCAACTCGTTGACGATCTGGCGCTCTTGATCAGTGAACGATTCGAATCGACGCGCCCGGCGGCGCGCATCCTTCCCACGGGCACCGTCACCTTCATGATTTCCGATCTCGAGGACTCAACGGGGCTGCTCGAGCGGCTCGGCGACCGCTACGTGGACCTGCTGCGCATCTACAAGGACCTGGTGGTCGGATCGACAGAAGGACATGGCGGTTCGGTGGTGGAATCGGAGGGGGACGGCCTTCTGTGCGCCTTTGCGAACACCGGTGAGGCCGCCCGGGCCGCGGTGGCACTCCAGCGCGCTATGGATGCCTCACCATGGCCGGGCGGGCAGGCCGTGAAGGCTCGGATCGGACTCCACACCGGCGGCGTCCAATCCATGGAGGGTTCCTACGTCGGGCTCGAACTGCATCGCGCTTTTCGGATCGCCGCCGCCGCCAACGGAGGCCAGATCCTGCTCAGTTCCACCAGCCGTCGCCTGCTCGAGGACACCATGGCGGAGGAAGGCTGGCGGGTCGACGACCTCGGCTACTTCGCGCTCAAGGGGCTATCCCGAACCCAGCACATCTATCAGCTGGAGGTCCCCGGTCTGGCCATCGTATCCACCCCGGTCCGCGCCCAAGCGGCCGATGCCACGGTGCGACTGCCCGCCCAGTTGTCGACTCTGATCGGTCGAGATCGCGAGATCAGCGAGGTGGCCGCGCTTCTGCGGCGCCCGGAGGTACGGCTGGTGAGCCTCACCGGACCAGGAGGGATTGGCAAGACCAGGCTGGGCGTAGCGGTCGCTCGCCAGGTAGCCGAGGGCTATCCGGATGGAGTCTATTTCGTCGACCTTGCAGGCTTGAGCGGACCAGATGTGCTGTTCCCCCAGACGGCGCACGCTTTGGGGGTGCTGGTGGAGGGCCGCGGCAATATTCGTTCCATCCTGCTCGATTCCCTCGCCCCCAAGCGGCTGCTCCTGGTTCTCGACAATTTCGATCGTCTGGTGGCCGCCGGTGCGCCCCAGACATCAGAGCTATTGGCGCATTGTCCCGGGCTCGAGGTTCTCGTCACGAGCCGGATCGCCCTCCGTCTCAGCGGAGAGTACGAATATCAGGTTCCCCCGCTGCGAGTGCCGGACAGCAATGACTTCGAACAGGTCGAAACGTCCGAGGCCGTCCAACTCTTCGTCGAGAGGGCCGTGGCGGTACGTCGCGGATTCGCTCTAACGGCTGGAAACGCCTCCACTATTTCTGAGATCTGCAAGACCCTCGACGGGCTCCCCCTGGCGATCGAACTGGCCGCGGCCCGGCTGAAACTGCTCACCCCTCAAGCCCTGCTGGAACGGCTTGGCCGGCGTTTCGACCTCTTGACCGGGGGGCCCATCGATGCCCCGGATCGCCACCGCACACTCCGCTCCGCCATTGCCTGGAGCTTCGAAATGCTCACTGCGTACGAGCAGCGGTTATTTGCCCGCCTGGGCGTATTCGCCGGAGGCTGCTCGTTCGATGCCGTGCAGGAGGTGTGTTCCCCCGATCTGGGGGATGCCCTGCCTCTGATCGAGTCGCTCATCGACAAGAGCCTGGTCCGGGTCATGGATGCGCCGGATCAGGCACCGCGAATCATCATGCTCTCAACCCTGGCCGACTTTGCCCGCGAGGAACTCGAACGGTCCGAAGACGCCGAGATGACCATGCAGCGCCACGCTGAGTACTTCTGCGATTTCGCCGAGGGCATGGCTCCCCGACTGCGTGGACCCGGTCAGCGTCAGGCTCTCGAGGCCTGCGACATCGAGTACCACAACCTGCAGGCAGCCGGACGATGGCTGCTGGGACACGATCGGCCTGGCAAGGTGATCAAGTTGATGGCCGCAACCTGGCCGTTCTTCTGGCTGCGGGGGCACACCGTCGAAGGTCGCCGCTGGGCTGACCGCCTCGCCGATCCCAACGTGAATCTGACCCCCTCCGAGAGAGGCTGGGCCTATTTCCTCGCCGCCGGCTCAGCGCTGGAGATGGGCGACTACGACCCCGCCCTGGCCCTGGCGACCAGCGCTTTGGTCGAATTCGACGAGGCCCATGAGCCGTCGGGTGAGGCGTGGGCCCACTTCATCCGGGCCGCGGTGCTGCCCTCCTTCGCCTTCGATCGCGAGTCCGCCAGCGCCCGGGGCCACGTCACCGAGGCGGTGCAACTATTCCGGGCCGCGGGCGATGCCTGGGGGGAGGCGTATGCCTACAACTACCTGGGATCGGTGGCCGCCATGCAGGGCCGTTTCACCGACGCGCTTTCCGACCTCGGCCGCTGCCTGCAGCTGGCCACGACCCTGCAAAACGAGGCATTGATCGGGCAGGCGCACAACCTGCTGGCCTTCGCCCACCTTCTCGCCGGAGAGCGAGAGGAGGCCCGTCGCAGCCTCGCCGCCGCCGCCGGGATCTATCAATCGTGTTACTTGCTCGAGGGTCTGGCCCTCTGTCTGGAGATGCTGAGCGGTCTCCTGGCGGCCGATGGCGACCGCATCTCCTCAATGACCGCGTTCGGCGCGGCCGAGGCGATTCGAGACCTCATCCAGCTCCGGCCGTGGCCGGTCACCCGCTCTTTCATCGATGGGCTGGTGTCGGTGGCCGAGGCGGACCACGACAGCCAGGCAGCCCGGGCGGCCGGACGGTTGTTGACCCCCCAGGCCGCGGCCGAGTTGGCCCTGAATCTGGTTAAGACCGGGGGCTAGTACCCCGTCGCAGTGTCCTCCCTCACCTAAGGACCAGATTCTGAGCGGGCGGGGGATGCCGGGTGAGATCCAAAGGGGTAGGGACCCTTGGTCCCCGGGCCCGGGACCTTTGGCACCTAAACCGGAGCCGGGGGGTCGATACCCTGGGCAGAGTGGCGCCAGCACCAGCCCTTCTCACCCACCCCTGGCTCGTCGTCGATGGCAACGAAGCGGCCGCTCGCGTCGCCCATGCCCTCAGTGAGGTCATCGCCATCTATCCGATCACTCCAGCCTCTCCCATGGGGGAGTTGGCAGATGCCTGGTCCCAACAGGGAAGAGCCAATGTCTGGGGGGTGGTTCCCGAAGTAATCGAGATGCAGAGCGAGGCGGGTGCGGCCGGCGCGGTTCATGGGGCCTTGCAAGCCGGCGCGCTCAGCACCACGTTCACCGCCTCCCAGGGGCTGCTCTTGATGCTTCCCAACATGTACAAGATCGCCGGGGAGTTGACCCCCACCGTCTTTCACGTAGCCGCGCGCACCGTTGCCACCCATGCCCTGTCGATCTTTGGAGATCACTCCGATGTGATGGCGGCCCGGCAAACCGGTTTTGCCCTGCTCTGCTCTTCCTCGGTGCAAGAAGCTCAGGATCTGGCGTTGGTGGCCCACTCCGCCACCCTCCGCAGCCGCATCCCCTTTCTGCACTTCTTCGACGGCTTCCGCACCTCTCATGAGGTGGCGCGGATCTCGGGGTTCGAGCCCGTGTTCATCCGCGACTTCATCGATGAGCAACTCGTCGCCGACCATCGGCTGCGGGCCCTCAATCCCAACCGGCCGGTCCTCCGGGGATCTGCGCAGAACCCTGACGTCTTCTTCCAGGCTCGCGAGGCAGCCAATCTCCATTACCAGGCTGTTCCGGCCATCGTGCAGGAGGAGATGGACCGTCTCGCGGCTCTGACCGGGAGGTCATACCACCTGTTTGAATACTTCGGCCATCCCGAGGCAGAGCGGGTTGTGATCCTGATGGGATCGGGGGCTGGTGCGGCCGCCGAGGCAGTGGAACGCCTGACCGGGCGCGGCGAGCGGGTGGGAGTGGTGACGGTCCGGCTCTTTCGCCCCTTCGACATCGAGGCCCTGGTCGGGGCCCTGCCCGCGACCGTACGGGCGCTGGCGGTACTCGATCGGACCAAGGAGCCGGGGGCGGTCGGAGATCCGTTGTTCCTGGAGGTGATCGGCGCCCTGGCTTCCAACGGAACAATGCCGCCGGTCGTCATTGGCGGCCGTTACGGGTTGTCCTCCAAGGAGTTCACCCCGCCGATGGTGGAGGCGGTGCTGGCTGAACTCGCCGCCGACCGTCCCCGGCCCCGATTCACCATCGGCATCAACGATGACGTCACCCATCTCAGCCTTCGCTACGACGCGTCCTCGTGGACGGAGCCAGAAGACGTGGTGCAGGCCGTCATCTTTGGACTCGGCAGCGATGGGACCGTTGGCGCCAACAAGGCCTCCGTCAAGATCATCGGGGAGGAGACTGATCAATTCGCCCAGGGCTACTTCGTGTACGACTCCAAGAAGTCGGGTTCGAGGACGGTCTCGCATCTTCGCTTCGGCCCCCGGCCGCTTACCTCGACCTATTTGATAGGGCCGGGCCAGGCCAACTTCGTTGCTTGCCATCAGTTCCACTTCCTCGAGGAGGTGGACGTACTGGAACCAGCAGCGCCCGGTGCCACTTTCCTCCTCAACAGTCCCTACCCGGCGGCCGAGGTCTGGGAACGCCTGCCCGGATGGTTCCAGGCCGGAGTCATCGAGAAGGGACTACAGCTGTGGGTGATCGATGCGAGCGGGATCGCCCATCAGATAGGGCTGGGCGGGCGCATCAACTCGGTCCTGCAGACCTGCTTCTTCTCACTGGTCGGAGTCCTCCCCGCACCAGAGGCCATCGCGGCCATCAAGGGCAGCA
>DATHSX010000049.1:0-7662 GCA_035463935.1 Acidimicrobiia bacterium
ACCAGTTCGGGACCTACGACCACGACCACCGTCGTGATCGCTCCCTCCTCGACGTCCTCCACCACGACCGTTCCTCCGGCCACCACCACCACCACGCTGGCCCCTCTCCTGGGGCTTGAACTGGAGCCCCTAACCCAGGATCTGGTGCAACCGATCATGCTGGTGAGCCCTCCCGGGGATCCTCGCCGCTTCGTGGCCGAGCGGACCGGCGTCATCTGGCTGCTGGACGAGGCCGGTACGCCGTCGGGGGAGGCGTTCTTGGATCTACGGGACCGGGTCAACAGCGGCGGGATAGAACAGGGATTACTGGGTTTGGCTTTTCATCCCGATTACGCCGACAACGGTCGGTTCTTCGTCTACTACTACCAGCAAGGTGTCGAGCAAACCCAGCTGTCCGAGTTCGGGGTGGGTGACACGCCGGATCAGGCCAACCCGGACTCCGAGAGACCACTGCTGGCCTTTGCCAAGCCGACGACTCGTCACAACGGCGGCATGCTTCTCTTCGGTCCCGATGGCTATCTATGGATGTCGTTGGGCGAGGGCGGCGCCGCCTCAGTCAACTCGCAGGACCCGACCCGCCTGCTGTCTTCGATCCTACGAATCGATGTCGATGCGGGCGACCCGTACGGCATCCCGCCCGACAACCCCTATGTGGAAGGTCCCGGGGCTCCGGAAGTATGGGCCAAGGGGCTCCGTAATCCGTGGCGTTTCTCGATCGATGAAAGTCTGATCTATATCGGCGACGTCGGTCATTCCGATCTCGAGGAAATCGACGTGGTCGCTCTCGACGGTGCCCCCTACAACTTCGGGTGGCTGCGCATGGAGGGCAGCAGTTGCTTTCAGAGAGGCTGCGACCCGGGGGCCGAAGGCCTCACGCTTCCCGTGGTCGAATACCCCCATAGCGAAGGCTGCGCGGTGACCGGGGGGTTTGTGTATCGCGGGGCGGCCATCCCCGAACTCGCAGGTCACTACCTCTATGGGGACTGGTGCGGCGGGTGGATCCGCAGCTTCCGGTATCAGGGTGGGGAGGCGGTCGACCATCAGAGCCGATTCGAGGACGTGGGCCAGATCAACAGTTTCGGTATCGACTCGACAGGCGAACTCTACGTCCTGACCTACGAGGGCGAAGTCTTCAAGATCGTCCCGGTTCGAGAGAGCTAGGGCGATATCCGAAAACCCGATGTGATCGGCATCGGGTAACCGGTCGGTGGGCACCGGTAACCTGCCGGGCGCCAATGGATGCCGGCAGCCTTCGTCGTAGCTTCATCGACTTCTTCACGGCGCGGGGCCACACCTACCGGCCTTCGGCTTCTTTGATCCCGATCGACCCCACCCTGCTTCTCACCAACGCCGGGATGGTTCCCTTCAAGCCGTATTTCCTGGGCGAGGAATCGCCGCCCTATCGGCGGGCGGTCTCCGTGCAGAAGGTGGCCCGCACCGTCGACATAGACATCATCGGCACCACCCAGCGCCATCTCTCCTTCTTCGAAATGCTCGGCAACTTCAGCTTTGGCGATTACTTCAAGAAGGAAGCAATCGGCTGGGCCCATGAGTTCGTGACCGAGCATCTGGGGCTGGATCCCGATCGGCTGTGGTTCACCGTGTACGAGACCGACGAGGAGGCCCGGGCGATCTGGGTCGAGAGGGTGGGCGTTGCGGAGGAGCGGGTGCAGTTCGGCGGCAAAGACAACTTCTGGCAGATGGGGGTGCCGGGGCCGTGTGGCCCGAGCTCGGAGATCTTCTACGACAAGGGCGCCGGCTATGGAGCCGAGGGCGGACCGATCGGCGGCGGCGAGGAGCGCTATGTAGAGATCTGGAACCTGGTCTTCATGCAGAACATTCAGGATGAGCCGTATCACGTGGTGGGCGATCTACCCGCCAGGAGCATCGATACGGGCATGGGCCTCGAGCGGGCGGCCGCAGTGATGCAGGGGGTCGACACGGTTTTCGAAACCGATGCCATCCGGCCGACCCTGGATTCCGCGGCCGCCGCCACCGGCGTCGCCTACGGCGCCGCAGCCCTGTCGGATGTTTCGCTGCGCATCCTGGCCGACCATGGGCGGACGATGACCATGCTGATCGCCGACGGGGTGGTGCCCTCCAACGAAGGACGGGGCTACGTTCTGAGGAGGATTCTGCGACGAGCCGTGCGTCACGCCTGGCAACTGGGCGGCACCGGTCTGATCACGCCCGTGCTGGCCGAGTCGGTGGTGGCGAACCTGGGCGACGCCTACCCCGAGCTGATCTCGAAATACGACCTGATCAGATCCATCGTGGAACGAGAGGAGAGCCGGTTTCGCCGGACCCTGGAATCGGGCCACCAGCTACTTGACACCGAGCTCGCCGGCAAGACCTCCCTGCCGGGCGGAGTCGCGTTCAAGCTGCACGACACGTTCGGCTTTCCGATCGAGCTGACCACCGAGATCGCGACCGAGCGCGGGGTGGAGGTCGACCGGGCCGGCTTCGAGGCGGAGATGGAAGCCCAGCGGGCCCGGGCCCGGAAAGCCTGGCGAGGGGGAGATGCCGCTGCTGCCGCGCAGCTGTATGGCAGGGTGCTCGACGACACCGGGCCAACTCGTTTCACAGGTTACGAAGTGGAGGCCGACACTGGCCAGGTGCTGGCGATCATGCGGGACGGAGAATTGGTGGAACGCGCCGACCGGGGCCAGGACATCGAAGTCTTCCTCGACCTCACCCCTTTTTACGCAGAGTCGGGCGGGCAGGTGGGAGACACCGGTTCGATCACCACCGAGACCGGGGCCCTGGCCGTGAATGACACCCGACATGCCCTCCAGGGCCTCCACGGCCACCGTGCCCGGGTCATCTCCGGTCATGTGCAGGTCGGCCAGAGCGCAGATCTGGTCATCGACAGCCCCCGCCGGGAGCGCATCCGCAAGTCTCACACCGGCACCCACGTGCTCCACTGGGCCCTCCGCGAGGTGCTCGGATCGCACACCCATCAGGCCGGCTCCCTGGTGGAGTCGGGCCGGCTGCGCTTCGACTTCTCCCACTTCGCCGCCGTCGCCCCGACCGAACTGGCCGAGATCGAGTCGCTCACCAATCGCCGTCTGATAGAGAACGGGAAGGTCACGACCACCCTTACCACGAAGGAGGAGGCCGAACGGCAGGGGGCCCTCGCCTTCTTCGGGGACAAGTACGGGGACACAGTTCGGTTGGTGCGAATTGGCCAGTTCTCGGCCGAGCTCTGCGGAGGGACCCACACCCACACCGCCGCGCAGGTGGGCCCTCTGCTGGTGATGGGGGAGTCTTCGATCGGGACCAACCTCCGCCGGATCGAGGCGTTGAGCGGAGAAACGGCCTACCAGCAAATCCGGGAGTGGCGGTCCGGTCTTACCGAGGCGGGACGGTTGCTCCGGACGGCGCCGACCGAGGTTCCGGGGCGGATCGAGGGCCTGCTCGCCCGTATCGAGGAGATGGAGGGTCACCTCGACGCCTACCGCCAGCGGGAGCGGGCGGCCGCCGCCGCCGAGCTGGCCGGTCGGGCGGAGGCGATCGGGCCGGGCCGGTTGGTCGTGGCGAGCTGGCCGGATCTCAATCCTGAACAGCTGCGACTGCTGACCCTGGCCACTCGCGACCGACTCGGGCCGGGGGTGGTCGTGCTGGGGTCGGCGGCAGCTGGAAAGGCCTCGTTGGTCGGAACGGTGACGAAGGATCTCCAGGCCCGGGGTCTCTCGGCCGCCGAGATCGTGGCGGAAGGGGCGAGACTCCTCGGGGGAGGGGGGAGCCGCGACCCCGAACTCTCCCAGGCGGGGGGGCCCCGGGCGGAGCAATTGACGGCCGCGCTCGAGGTTGTGCACGAGGCAGCCGCGGGCCGGATGGCCCTCCTGGACGGATGACCGACGACGGACGCGCCGGCAGGGTGCTGGGACTTGACTACGGGAGCCGCCGGGTGGGGGTGGCGGTGTCCGATCCGCTGCGGATAACCGCCGGCGCCCTCGAGGTGGTGGATCGGGAGCGGGCGGTGACCCGGGTGACAGAACTCGTCGACGAGCTCGAGGTGACCCGGATCGTGCTGGGATTCCCCCGTTCCCTGGCCGGAGGCGAGGGTCCGGCCGCCGCGGCAGTCCGGCGATTTGCCGCCGAGATCGAGGCTGCGACCGGGCTGAGCGTCACCCTGGTCGACGAGCGCTTCTCCACCGTCAGTGCCGAGCGAAGCATGCGGGAAGCAGGCGCCAGGCGGCGGACGCGGCGGGAAAGCCTCGATAAGGTCGCTGCCGCCATTATTCTCCAGGGGTTCCTGGACCATCCCCAATGAGTCCTTCTTCCCTCCTTTCGAACCGGTGGTTCCGCGTCCTGCTCGGGCTCGGGCTCACCTCGCTCGTCGTCGTGGTCACCGCCACCGGTCTGGCCCGACTGGTGGGAGGTGCCGTCGGTAACGGGGCCCAGGAGGACGAGGTCGTCGACATCGCCCCCGGCTTGGACGTCGAAATCACCGTCCCCCCCGGGGCCAGCGCCCGCCAGATCGGCAACATCCTGGCGGAATCCGGTGTGATCGGTTCGGCCAACGACTTCGAGTTGCAGGTGCGGGATCAAGGGATCGCCAACCAGCTGCGCGCCGGGAGCTACCAGCTGATCACCGGTATGAGCATCGAGGAGGTCCTCCCGGTCCTTCTTCGGGGCCCGGTGGCCGACGCCTATCGCGTCACCATTCCGGAAGGTCTACGGGTCACCGAGATCATCGATGTGCTGGCGGAAGCCTCGGGACGGGAACGGGACGAATTCGAAGACGTCCTGCTCGAGGGAGAGGTCGCCACCGAGCTGCGGGTCATGCCGGAGGAGCGAACGTTGACCGACTGGGAAGGTCTGCTCTTCCCCGACACCTACGAATTCCTGCGGGACTCCCCGCCTGCGGAGATCCTCCAGGTGCTGGCCGACACCATGGGTGAAAGGGTCGGATCGGTGGACTGGACGGCGATTACCGACGCCGGCTTCGATTCCTATCAGGGCATCATCATCGCCAGCCTGATCGAATCCGAGGTCAGAGTGGCCGATGAGCGAACTCTTGTCTCGAGCGTGATCTACAACCGCCTGGCGGAGGGGATGGCCCTGCAAATCGATGCCTCGGTCCTGTACGGATTGAATGCCAGGGATCCGGCCCTCTTCGACAACGAAGCGGAAAGCCCCTACAACCTCTACAAGTATCCCGGGCTGCCTCCCACCCCGATCGGGGCTCCGGGGCGGGCGTCCCTCGAGGCGGCAGCCAGTCCGGCGGTCACCGACTTCTTCTTCTACGTCCTCTCCACGCCCGAAGGAGGTCACGCCTTCGCGGAGACCTATGACGAGCATCTCGCCAATATCGAGAGGTCGCGGGCGGCGGGAATCCTCCCGTAGGAGAGTTTATGCCTGGGGGATCGCCGATCCATCTCGCCTTGCTCGGTGATCCCGTATCCCACTCCCTGTCTCCCGCCATCCACCGCGCCGCCCTGGTCGCGCTGGCAATCGAAGGAAGCTACGAACCCCGCAGAGTCGACGAGCGGGGGGTGAGAACCGCTTTCGAGGAGCTGCGGCAGGGACATCTGACCGGGTTCAACGTAACGATGCCCCACAAAGCGCTGGCTGCGGGACTTTGCGACGAGCTCGATCCGGAGGCGGCCCGGGCGGGCTCGGTCAACACCGTGGCGCTCGTGGCCGGCCGGGCCAAGGGATACTCGACCGATGTCGGAGGAATTCGCGATGCCTGGAATGGCCTGCCCGGCTGGAGCCCGGTCCTGATACTGGGAGCGGGCGGAGCGGCGGCCGCCGCCTGTGTCGCTCTCTCCGACCGGCCCCTGTATCTGGCGGCCAGGAGGTTCGGAGCGGGCAAGCAGCTGTCCGAGCGCCTGCAACTCGGCATAGGTGAGGTGCGCTGGGGAGTCCCGGTGGTGGAGTCGGTGGTGGTGAATTGCACTCCGCTGGGTATGGGGCAGGAGGAGTTGCCGGCGGATGTGCTCGCCCTGGCGGCCGGTCTCTTTGACATGGCCTACGGACCCGATCCCACCCCCGCCGTGATCTCGATGAGGGCGAGCGGATATCCTGTCGTGGAAGGCGTGGAACTGCTCTTGGCTCAGGCCGCCAGGTCCTTTGAGATCTGGACGGGCCTGTCCCCGCCGCTGGCGGCGATGAGAAAGGCCGTGAAAAGCCCTTAAGCACGGCTCCCGTATGGCCGAAGCCAGAAGACAGCACCTGGAAAAAGGGGTATCTGCACATGTCGCTGACCGGGCATCTCGATGTATTTCCGCTGGAGGAGGTTCTCCGGCTGCTGGCCCGTTCCTACAAGTCGGGTTGCCTCCGCGTGGATTCGCCGGATCTTCACGGCCGGGTGTACCTCACCAACGGTTCCCTGGCGGTGGCCACGGTCGGGACTGAAGACGACTTCCGCCGGCTGTTGCTCGCTTCCGGGTTGGTCACCGAGGACGGGATGCGTTCGGCCGAGATCGGCGGGCGCAGCGTCTCCGAAATACTCACCCCGGGAACAGGCCCGCAGGCGCTGGTCGACCTGTTCCGAGAGGAAACGATCGAGAGCCTGTATCGGATTCGCAGGCCGGGCCGAGGCCAGTTCGTCTTCAACATCGACGTAGCCCCGCGCTACAACAGCGACCAGGTCTTCGATGTCGAGCTGTGCGTCGCCGAGGCAGACCGACGGGCGGCGGACTGGGCCGACATCGAGTCGGTCATACCATCGATCGATCTCAGCCTCCGGATCAATCCGGAGACACCCAACGGAGAGCCGGTGACGCTGGCTCCGGGCACCTGGCGTCTGGTGGCGGCCTTCGAAGGCATCGCCACCGTGCGGTCTCTGGCCGATCGTCTGGGCCTTTCCCGCTTCCGGGTCGCCAAGGACCTTGCCGCACTCGTAAGGAGCAGGCTGGTCGAAGCCGTCCAGCCTCCGGCACCTTCCGTCGCCGCACCCGTGTCCGCCGCAACCGTCGAGGCGGCGCCAGCTGCGTTCGGATGGCCGTCCCTGGCCGATCAATCGCTGGGATCGGCCGAGCCGGAAGCCCCGGCGGTCGAGGTGCCCTCGCCATCATCCGAGCCGTCAGCGGTCGGATTCCGCGAACACGAAGCGAACCGGAGCTGGTGGCAGGAGCCCGAGGTGCCCGCCGCCCCCGGCCAGAGTGGCGAGGATCGGGACGCAGAAGGCCAGGAAGAGGAACAGCCGGACCAGTCCGCTGACGCCTTCTTGGATCGAGTCTTCTCACAGCTGAACGAGACCCCCGAGGGCGAAGGGGTCCCCCAGCCAGGTACCACCGGCCATGGATTCCTGAAGCGGCGGCGCATGAGCTCCATCGGGGCCGACGAGTAGGTCGTTCCTCGGGGGCTTCCGCCGCAGGTCCGGCTCCTAACGTCGACAGTTCATGAGCGCGCTCCTGCCTGGCCTGCTTGGCCTGATTGGCCTGGCGCTGGGACCTTTCCTGCACGGGCTGGCCGTTCAAGCGGGGGCCGATGGCGATCTCCACTCCGGCCTGACGTGCCCTCGCTGCGGCGAGGACGGGGCGGTCGCCGCCATCCGCTGCAGCTGTTACAGGCGGCGATGGCGGGAGGGAGCCCTGGCCCTGCTGGTGGCCCTGGCCTTTGCCGGGATGGCAACAGCAGTCGGATGGCGCCCGCTGCTCATCGCCCACCTCGCCATGGTGGTCGTCACCTCCATCCTGATCGTTACGG
>DATHSX010000050.1:0-10893 GCA_035463935.1 Acidimicrobiia bacterium
TCTTTTCGAGGATGGGCCGAGTGAGAGGGTGGGGGTAACGAACCGGTTCTTCACCATTGCGCCGTCGCAGGTAGGGGTGAACCGACTGACCCTGAATGGGTCCGGGGCGGATCAGCGCCACCTCCACCGCCAGGTCATAGAAGGTACGGGGCTTCATCCGCGGCAGGGTGGCCATCTGGGCCCGTGACTCGACCTGGAACATCCCTACCGTGTCCGCCCTGGTCAGCATCCGATAGATGGCCGGTTCCTGGGGAATCATCGCCAGGTCGATCTCGATCCCGTGGGTCTGGGCTATCAGGTCGGCGGTGAGGTGAAGGGCGTTGAGCATTCCCAGGCCGAGCAGATCGAACTTCACAATCCCGATCGCCGCGCAATCGTCCTTGTCCCATTGCAGAACCGTCCGATCTTCCATGCGCCCCCATTCCAACGGCACCACCTGTGACAGTGGCCGGTCGGCTATCACCATCCCCCCGGAGTGGATCCCGAGATGCCGGGGATAGCCATCGAGCCGCCAGCACACGTCGTAAATCAACTCGGCGGTCAGCCCGGCCGGGAGAGGAGCGTCGAGGCGCAGTTGGGCCGGATCGTGGCTATCGACGAATTTGGACAACCCGTCCACCTGGGCCTGGCTAAACCCGAACGCTTTGCCTACGTCCCGCAGCACCGACCTGGCCCGATAGGTGATCACGTTGGCCACCATCGCTGCCCGTTCCCGACCATAACGGCGGTAGCAGTACTGGATCACCTCCTCGCGACGGTCGGCCTCGAGATCGAGATCTATGTCGGGTGGCCGACCTCGCTCTTCGGAGAGGAACCGCTCAAAGGGCAGACCTAGCCGGATCGGATCGACCCTGGTGAGATTGAGGCAACGGCACACTGCCGAGTCGGCCCCCGATCCCCGGATCTGACAGTAGATGTCCTGACTGCGGGCATATTCGACGATGTCCCATACCACCAGGAAATAGCCGGGGAATCCGAGCCGCTCGATGATGCCCAGTTCGTGCTCCAGCCGCCGGCGGGCAGCCGGATCGATGGCCCCTTCCCCGTTCCCCGGGTACACCTCCCGAGCGCCCTCCCAGGTGAGATGTCGTAGATATTCCATCTCCGTTCGAAAGTGGCCCGGCATGGGAAAATCGGGAAGCCGGGGAGCTATCAACCTGAGGTCGAATGCCAGCCTCTCCCCGAGGTCGGCGGCTGCCTCGATCACCCCGCGATAGCGCCCCAGCCGGGTGGTCATCTCGGCCGGGCTCTTGAGGTGGCGCTGGTCGGAGGCCGGGCGAAAGCCATCGGCCTGAGCGAGCGTTCGCCGCCCTCCGACGGCGGCGAGCACCTCGGAGAGGTCGGCGTCGCCCGGGCGGTGATAGTGAACGTTGTTGGTGGCCACCACCTCCAGATTGAGCCGGCCCGCCACCTCCCACACCAGATCGTTGCGGGGATCATCCTCCGGCATCCCGTGATGCCACAACTCCAGACAAAAACGGTCACCAAAGATCTGGCGAAGGCCGATAGCGGCCGTCATCGCTCCGGCCAGGTCGCCCCGGGCCGCCGCCCGGGCCACCGCGCCCTGCCAGCACCCGCTCAAGGCTACGACCTCGGGCTGTTGGGCGAGTTCGACCAGGTCCTCCCGGGTGTACACCGGCCGGTCCTTCTCTCCCCGGAACTGGGCTAGCGTCACCAGACGGGAAAGAGCCCGGTACCCGGCCGGTGACCCGGCCAGCAACACCAGATGATCGGTGGGATCCGGATTGACCGGCTTCTGGCCGTGCATCCGTTTGGTCCGGCCCCTGCGCCGGGTTGGGCCTGCCGATTCGGAAGTCGGTGGCCCCGAGACGGGAGAGGCACGGTCCCGCGCCTCTGCGGATCGTATCGGATCCGCTGCCGCCTTCTGGCTGGCGCCTTCCGCCCTCGAGAGTCCGATCTCCACTCCATAGACCGCGGGCAGTCCCGCCTCGCGGGCGGCGGTCGAGAACCGGACCGCCCCATAGAAACCGTTGTGATCGGTGATCGCCAGGGCGCGGTAACCCAACCTGACCGCAGTCTCCACCAGATCCTCGGGGTGGGAGGCGCCATCCAGGAAGGAGAAATTGGTGTGGCAGTGCAACTCGGCGTACCGGTTTTCCACGCACCGACTATACCGAACATATGTTCCCCTTGGCTGGCCGTCCCCCGACCGGATCCGGACCGTATGGGCAGACGATGATTTACCGTTGTCCCATGCCGATCACCAAGACCGTTCGCCTCTCGGGTGGCTCCAGCGACTCCATCGAGGATGCCATCCGCACCGTCCTCGCCCGCGCGGCCGTCACTATTCGGGACATCCAGCGCTTCGAGGTCGTCCATGTCGGCGGCCGGGTCGACAACGCAGGCGTTCCTACCGACTTCGAGGTGACGATCGACATCACCTTCACGGTGCGCGAATCGATTCAGGGTGAGTGAATACCAGGCCCTGAGTCTGGGTCAGGGCGTGTCCCTCATCACCCTTCCCCTCCCTTTTCGGGCCCCTCCCTCCGTAAACGCCTACGTGGTCGAGGGCTCGGATGGCCTCACCCTGATCGATTGCGGAACCGACTGGCCCGCGGGTAGGGAGGCCCTCACCCAGGGAATGCTGAGCCTCGGTCTGGAAACCTCCGCCGTCCGAACCCTCGTCATCTCCCATCTCCATCCCGATCATGTGGGTCTGGCGCCCAGGCTGGTCCGGGAATGGGGGGTGGCGACCGTGATGCACGCCCGGGCAGCCAAACTCGTCGATCGCTACAACGACTCCACCGGATTTGCCCGCCGGACGACCGAACTGGCCGATCACCACGGCGTCCCGCCCGGGGAGCGACCGGGGTTCATCGATGTCGGTGCACGCCCCGACTGGATGCCTCCGATACAACAGCCGGACCAGGTGGTGGAAGATGGCGACAGCATTCCCATCGACCGGGGGCGAAGGCTCGAGGTGATGCACACCCCCGGACACGAGCCGGCCCACATCTGCCTGCACGACTCCCGGACCGGCGCCCTGTTCTCTGGCGACCACATCCTGCCCCGGATAACCCCTTTCGTCGGTTACGACGAGCTGTACGACGACGTGCTGGGCGACTTCCTCGAGTCACTGCGCCGGATCGAGCAACTAGGGCTAGGTACCACGTATCCGGCCCACGGATCCCTGATCGACCATGGCTCGGCGCGAGCCGAACAACTGATACTTCACCACCACCGCCGGCTCGCGGGGATGTTGGAGGTGGTTGAGCCCGGCGGGACCACCGCCTGGCAGGTGATGGAAAGGGTGTTCCGACCCCATCTCGGGCCGAGCGAGCAACGCCTGGCGCTGCGGGAGACCATCGCCCACTTGGAGCATCTGCGCCTCGCTGGCCAGGTGCACGTGCTTACCGGGAGCGAAGCCGTCCGCTACCGGCGTCGTCGCTAGGCGACGTCGCCCGGATGCTGCCAGGGGGTGAGGACGCAGAACTCGTTGCCTTCGGGGTCGGCCATGACCACCCAGCCGACGTCGCCCTGGCCGATATCCACCGTCGTGGCTCCCAGGTCGAGCAGCCTTCGCACCTCTTGGCCCTGATCGGTGGGGTTGAGATCGAGATGCAGACGGTTCTTGACGACCTTCTCGCCGATTACGCGGTTGAAGATCATCCCGGGGAAGGTGCGATCGTCCTTGGCGATGGCGACGTAGGAGTCCTCCTCCCACACCACCTTGTAGTCGAGCACCTGCGCCCACCATCGCGCCAGCTCGGCGGGATCGCGGGCATCTATGTCCAGCGAGAACCACGTGATCGCCATGTCTTCCTCCGATTCCGCCAGAAGAACCTGCTCAGCCCACTGGACCTACTCAGGCCAACGGAACCTAGTCAGGCCAACGGAACCTAGTCAGAATGGGGGACAGCTACTGTCCGCCATTCGACGGAACCAAGCGGAGCCCCATCCCGGCGCCCCTCGGCTCAGCGGGCGCCTGCCTCCCATAGCTCGCGCATGAGGGCAGAACGCTCCAACAGCTCACTCAGACGCCCCCGGTCCACCAGCCTTCCCTGGTCCATCAGCAGGATCTGATCGGCTCGCTCCAGGGCAGCCTTTCGGTGCGACACCACCAGACAGGTTACCGACCGGTTCTCGAACAGCCTCCTCCACAGCTCCGCCTCGGTATGGAGATCGAGGGCCGAGGACAGGTCATCGAAGACCAGCAGCTGGGCCTCCGTGGCAAGCATCCGGGCGGCGGCCGAGCGCTGGACCTGGCCGCCCGACAGCTTGACTCCCCTCGCGCCCACCATGGTGTCGATCCCCTGTTCGAGTCGTTCCAGATCGGGGTCGAGCACCGCCAGCTTCACCGCCTCCCGAAGACGCTCGCGGGTAGCCCGCTGGCCCAAGACGATGTTGTCGGCCAGGGATTCCGAAAACAGGCGAGGAACCTGGGCGGTGTAAGCGGAGCGGGGAGGCACGAAAAAGGAGGCGGGATCATCCACGATCTCTCCGTTCCAGCGAATCTCCCCCGTAGAGGGAACCAGGCCGATGAGAGCCCTGACCATCGTGCTTTTGCCCGACCCGATCTTCCCGGTGACGACCGTGAAACTGCCCCGGCGGAGATCGAGATCGACCTCCTCGATCCCCTCCTCGCCGCTGGGAAATCGATGGGTGAGGCCGCGTACCTGGAGATCCATGAACGGTCGGTCGAGGTCGGCTGGTTCCGGCGGCGCCGGCACCTCCCCCAACAGCGGCACCGGCGTACGGTCCAACAGGGCCTGGGTCGGGGCGTCGACGGCCAGGGCCCGGATCCGCTCGAAGGCCACCCCGGTACGGCGGTGTTGGGCGATGATGTCGCCGAGAAACGCCATGTAGTCCGTCAGCCGGGGCAGGTAGGACAGGAAAACGGTAAGGCCGCCCAGGGACAGCCCGCCCGCTCCTATCCGGCCAGCCCCGGCGATGAGCACGATGGCGATCGTGATGGTCGACATGTTCCGGTTGATCCCTCGCAGCACCTCGGTCAGGAAGGTGTCGGCCAGGGCGGCCCTGTGCCGAGTCCGATTCAGCTCGCGGAACCTTCCCAGCACCGGCTGCTCGGCCCGGAAGAGCTTGATGGCCTGCACGGCCCCGAAGGTCTCTCCGATGAACCCCGTCACGTCGTCCGTCGCCTCGCGCATCGCCCGCCGTCTCGTCCTGATCTGAGGGCTGAGCGCCTGGGTGATAACCCCGGTGAGGAGGAGCGGGACCAGAAGAAGCCCGGTGAGTCCCGAATCAATCGTGGCCATGATGAGCAGAGAGCCGATCCCGAAGGCGAGCAGGCCGCCCATGTCGACCCAGTTCTCCAGGTATTCGAGAAGGTCCTCGACGTCGTCGCGGAACGTGCTCACCGCCTCGCCCGGGGTCAGGGGTATCACCCGCGCCCGCGGCGCTTCGAGCAACCAGCGAAGCAGGTTCCTCTGCAGCTGGAGGACCTGCTCGTTCCAGTGCTGCACCCACAGCAGGTCTCCCATCCAGATGATGCCATTGCGACCGATGGCAAGGATGGCGAAGGCGATCACGGGGCCCCACGCGGTGGCGGCCACTGGCTCGCCCCGGCCCAGCCGGTCGAAGACCTGGCCGATCAGCAAGCCGAAGAGGAGTGGAGAGCCGTGAACCAGGGTCCAGATGAACAGGCACACGCCAAAGCGGAACGGCCGATATTTGATCAGCTCCCACACCAGCCGGAGGGTGCTCAAGCCCGGGGCCGCGGTCGCCCGGTTCACCGGCTGTCCTCCAGCAGTTCCTGCCAGCGGCCGGTCTCCGCTTCCCCCCGCCCCTGCAGGGCGAGGAGCAGGCGGCCGTAACGGCTGTTGGGATCGCCCGCCAGCTGATCCCGGGGGCCGTGCTCCACGACCCGCCCGGCGTCGACCACCATGATCTCATCGGCCGTGCGGACTGTCTCCAGCCGGTGGGCCACGATCAGGACCGTTCGGCCAGAGAAGAGCCGCTCGGTGGCGACCGCAAGGAGGTTCTCGGTTGCGGGATCCAGCCGGGAAGACGGTTCGTCGAGGATCACCACCCCGGGGTCCTGGAGGAACACGCGGGCAAAAGCCAGCAGTTGCTGCTCTCCGGCCGATAGCCCGTGGCCGCCCGCCCCGATCTCGGTCTCGAGGCCGAGAGTTCGTATCCAGTCCCCGAGACCGGCCCGGTCGAGGGTCTGGAGGATCTCGTCGGGCGGGCGCGCCGCGAACATGGTCAGGTTGTCGGCGACGGTTGCCCGGAACAACTGGACGTCCTGGGTCACTACCCCGAGGCTCGCTCGCAGCGATCTCGAGTCGGCCTGTCGGAGATCGAGGCCGCCGAGGCGCACTGTTCCCGCCGCGGGATCGTAGAGGCGGGCGATCAGGCGGGTGATGGTGGTCTTGCCCCCGCCGGTGCGACCCAGCAGACCCAGGACTGTTCCCGGTTCAAGCCGAAAGCTGACATCGTCGAGGACCAGCCGGTCCTCGTAGGCGAAACGGACCCGGTCGAACTCCACAGACAGCGGACCGGAATCCAGCAGCCGGTCGCCGGCCGGGAGAGCGCTTTGCAGGCGGCGCAGCTGATCGATGCGGATGATTCCTCCCGCCGCCTTCTGCAGCTGCTGGAGCTCTTGGGTGACCTGCTCGATGGGACGGCGGACCAGTTGCACATACTGGAGGATCAGATAGGCCGTGCCCACCGTGACCGCTCCGGACAAGGCGAGCCAGGTCCCCACCGCCAAAGCAAGGGCGTCACCGGCCCAGAAGGCGGTGTTGGCCGAGACCCAGACCGTCACACGTTTGCGCCAGGCCTCGCTGGTGCGAACGTAGTAATCCCGCATCACCGGGACGAACCGGGCCATCGTGAAACGCCCGGCGCCGAGAGCTCTGATGTCTTCGATCCCGGCCAGCCGTTCTTCGATGAAGCCGTACAGGCGAGCGGACACCTCGCGCTCTTGTTCGGCTGCCGCCACCGCCAGCCCTCGCAACGCCAGCAGCAGCCCCAACACCGCTGCCACGTACATGGTCAGGGCGATCCCCATCCGGAAGTCCTGGAGCCAGCCGACCACGACCACGCCGAGGAGGAGAACCCCCGCCCCGATGAGACGAACCAGGAACCTGCTGATGAAGTCGGAGAGCGCGGTGACGTCGCCGTCCACCCGCTCGATCATCTCTCCCGGGGTGGTCTCATTGTGGAATCCCATGTCGAGCGAGAGCAGATGCTCGGAGAGCTCTTCCCGCAGCCGGTTGGTGGCCCGCCATCCGACATCGGCCCCGAGGTACGACGAGCCGGCGTCCAGCAGTTGATTGACGATGCCCGCGGTCAGGAAGGCGAAGCCGATGGCAGCCATACCGGGAGCGGCCTCGCCGGCCACGACGGCGTCGATGAAGCGGGCCAGAAGAAGGGGGACGGCTAGCTGCAATCCGATCGAGCCCAGGAGAAGGCTCGTGAGGGCAGCCACCCTGCCTTGCAGCGGGCCCAGGTAGGTGGCGAGCGTGGCGCGGTACGAGGGAGTGGTCATCGCCGGATGCGTTCACCCTATCGTTGAGGTTCTCAACCGGCTGCCGATTAACTCCTAACGCAATGATCCGTGCCAGGCTCCTGATCCTCGCACTGGTGGTCACGACGACGTTCGCGGCCGCCGCTCCTTCTTTCGCGTGGGTCGATCCGGTGGGCCTGACCCAAACGGTGACGCGGACACCCGGAGAAACGATCGCCAACCCTCCGGCTTTCGACCTCAAACCGGGTTCCACCGGTTCGCTGGTCACCCTCCTGCAGGAAAAGCTGCAAGCCGCGGGCTTCTTCCCGGGGGGGATCGACGGCGTCTACGGGCAATCGACTCTGGCGGCGGTGTTTGCCTTTCAGAAGCTGTACGACCGGGAAAGGTCCGGGGTCTTCCGGGCCGAGGACTGGCCGCTGTTGGATCGCCAGATCGAAGGTCCCGGCCCCGGACCCGAGCCCGACCGGGTCGAGATAGACCTCGCGCGCCAGATCATGTACCTGATCGAGTCCGAACGCGTGACCGGGGTCTTTCCTATCTCCTCGGCCAACGGCGAGCCGTATCGGAATGCGGCCGGCCGGGTCGTCAATGCCAGCACGCCGGAGGGTCGTTTCACGTTCCGTCGTACTCGCGACGGGTGGTGGAGATCCTATCTCGGCTATCTCTACCGACCCTTCTACTTCTACGGCGGCTACGCCATCCATGGGTCGCGTTCGGTGCCCCCGTTCCCCGCCTCGCATGGATGCGTTCGCGTCGAGATCGACGACATGGACTTCCTGGCCACCAGGCTCGAAGTGGGGATGGCGATCTATCTTTACGGCGACGATGTCAGTCGCGACACCCTGATCGAACCGCCACCCCCGGCGCCACCACCGGTTATACCCGGCCTTGACACTCTTTAGGAGTCTTTCACCGACATCGAGCGCCCCCCGCCCTCTTGGGCGGAATCGGCCACAAGAGCCTCGAGCGCAATCCCGATCATGTCATCGAAGTTCTGCTGGCGCTCGTCGGAGGACGTGGACGCGCCGGTCCGCACATGATCGCTGACCGTCGCAATCGTCAGAGCCCGCGCCTTCTTCTCGGCGGCCACCCCGTACAGCCCGGCCGCTTCCATTTCCACGGCCAGCACGTTCATCTTCTCCAGCACGTCCCATACGCCGGAAAAAGGGTTGTAGAACAGATCGGCCGAGTGGACGTTGCCTACCTGTACCGGAATGCCCAGGACCGCGGCGGCATCGACCGCCGCCCGGGCGAGGTCGAAGTCGGCGATGGCGGCATAGTCCCAGCCGTTGTAGCGAGCCCGGTTGACCCCCGAATCGGTGCAAGCGCCGGTGGCGACGATCACATCCCGCAGACTGACCGACGTCGAAACCCCTCCGCAGGAACCCACCCGGATGAGCCGCTTCACCTTGTACTCGGTGATCAATTCGGTGGCGTAGATCGTTGCCGAGGGAATGCCCATGCCCGTGCCCATCGCCGATATCGGCATCCCTTTGTAGGAGCCCGTGAAGGCGAGCATGTTGCGGACGGCATTGACCTGACGGACATCGTCGAAGAAGTTCTCGGCGATGTGCAGAGCCCGCAGGGGGTCCCCCGGGAGCAGGATCGATTCGGCGAAATCACCGGGGTCGGCCGAGATGTGGGGAGTGGGCATCGATCTCCTTTGGCTGCGCGACGACGCTAGACGCCCCTTGCCTAGGTAGGTCCCCAGACCTAGTCTCTTCCACAAGGAGGTCAGGGGTATGTCGACATTCGCCGGCCAGATGTACAGGGGAGACGAGCCCCCTCAGCGGGCCCATTTGCAGATCGAGGAAGGACGCGCCCGGTTGTTCACCGACCGGCGCCGGATCGCTTCCTGGGACCTGGAAGAGTTGCAGGCCGAACGCACCGGCGTCTATCGATTCCGCATCACAGCCGGCGACTTCACCTTCGATTTCCAGCCGACCGATCCGGCCGGGTTTGCGGAAGAGGTCGGGGCGGTAGTCGACCTCCGAGTCACCAAGAGCCGGTTCGGACTGGCGGAACGGGTGCGGGCGGCCACCGGCCAGGGCTGACCTCGGTCAGGCCGCTCGCTGCCCATAAGCAGGTGCCAGGGCACAACCTGCTGAGCCGGGTGGGTTCAGGGCTCGCCGGCTGGTGGCGGGGAGCCCGTCGGCTGGCGGCACTCGGGGCGGGAGCCCTGCTCCTGGAGGCTGCCTACGCCGTGCTGCGACCGGTTCCCGAGTTCGACGAGTTCGACGCCTCCGCCGAATTCGGAGAAGCGGCGGCTCCGCCTCTTCACGTGACGGTGCTCGGCGACTCCACCTGCACCGGGCCGGGCTTGAGCGGCCCCGAGGAGATCTGGATCAGCCTCGTCTGCCAGCGGCTTGCCGCCCGAGGCCGGCGGGTCGTACTGCGATCCCTGGCCGAGGGCGGGGCGACTAGCTCCGGCGTCCTGACGAGTCAGGTGCCCCGGGCAGCCGACCGGTCCTCAGATCTCACGTTCATCTCGGTGGGCACCAACGACCTCATCCGCCAGGTACCGCTACCCCGCATAGAAGCCAATCTGGAGATGATCGTGGCCCGGCTGCGTCCCGTGAGCCGCATCGTCATCCTGGCGGGGATCGGCGACCTGGGCACCATCCCCCGCCTGCTGCCGCCCATCCGCCACTTCGCCTCCCGGCGCGGGCAACAGGGCGACCGGGTCCATGCCCGAGTGGCGGATCGCCACGGGACCCTCAAGGCCGAGATGTGGGGAAACGCCGCTCACGCCTTCCGAACCCAACCGGGGATCTTCTCGGCCGACCTATTCCATCCAACCGCCGCCGGACATCGGGTCTGGGCGGACGCCGCCTGGGACGTGCTCGCACCGCATCTCGATCGCCTACCCGGAGGGCGGGAGGCAACCGCTGGACAGGGCTGAGGCACTTGCCCTGCTTGGTGGGTGTCGGGTGGTCGTGCTGGCCACGGCCATGGCCGACGGTCGGCCCCACCTGGTCCCGGTGGTGTTCGCCCAAGATGGACAAGATCTGGTGACCGCCATCGACGCCAAGCCGAAAACTGGTCGCCGGCTCACGCGCCTCGTCAACATCGGGCGGGATCCCCGGGTTTGCTTGCTGGGTCATCACTACGAGGAGGATTGGACCCGGCTTTGGTGGGTGCGGGTCGACGGAAGCGCCACGCTCGAGGGCGCCGGGGAGCAGTTCGAGCGGGCGATTCGATCCCTCAGGGAGCGCTACCGCCAATACGAGGTAACGCGACTGGAGGGCCCCGTGATCCGGATCGCCATCGAACGGGTGACCGGATGGAGAGCCGTCCCCCGCTAATTGGTGGGCAAGCCGAGGGGAAAGCCCCACCAGGCGTTCAGGGCCTGGCGGATCGTGCCCGCCAGATCGGCAATGAAGGTGCCCTCGGGCGCCATCGGCCCGAGAAAGATGAGGGCGAGCAACAGACCGAGCGCG
>DATHSX010000051.1:0-1965 GCA_035463935.1 Acidimicrobiia bacterium
ACTTCGAACAAGCGGTTGACCTGGCCCTTTCGCAGCGCCGTCTACCGCTGATACCTCTCTCGCTGCCCGGGACGCTGGTGTGGTCCGCCAAGACCTTGGCCTCGGTTCGATTCGGCCTGGATTTTGAGGCGGTGGATTACGTCAGGCGGGCCGATCGGCTGCAGGTACCCGTGCTGGTCTTCCACGGCACCGACGACGCCTCCGTCCCCCTCGCCGTCAGTCAGGAATTGGTGGCTGCCCGCCCCGCCCTTGTCCGCCTGGTGATCGTGCCGGGAGCCGGGCATGTCCGATCATGGAACCTGAGTCCGGATGCGTACGAACGGAGGCTGACCGAGTTCCTGGCCGAATCGGTCCCGTGAACGTGGCATCGAGCGCCGATCCGACCTCTACCATCGACGACCCCGACCAGTAGGCGAATCTGACCGTTCGCGGTTACTACCGATATCCGACGATCCACCGTGATCGGATCGTCTTCGTGGCCGAGGACGACTTGTGGGCGGTGGGCGCCGGCGGTGGAGAAGCCCACCGTCTTACCGCCAACCCGGGCACCGAGAGCCATCCTCGCTTCACACCCGATGGCCGCGTGATTGCCTTTGTGGGCAGAGACGAGGGCAAGCTCGATGTCTTCGTGATGCCGATCGAGGGTGGCACGGCTCGCCGGCTCACCTACTTCGGCTCCAATACCACCCAGGTGGTCGGCTGGGTACCCGACGGCCAGGCAGTGGTCGTCGCCACCGATCACGGCCAGCCCTTCGAAGGATGGGGTCACCTGTGGGAGGTGCCGGTAGACGGATCCGCCCCCCGCCAGCTCCCTTGGGGGCCGGCTCGTTCGATCAGCTTTCAGCCCCGAGGACCGGGGGTGGTGATCGGCCGGAATTCGTTCGACCCTGCCCGCTGGAAGCGATATCGAGGCGGCCGCGCCGGTTCCCTCCTGATCGATCGCAAGGGCGATGGAGAGTTCACGGTTCTCGTCAGGCTGGCGGGGAACATGGCGGACCCGATGTGGATCGGACGGCGCATCTATTTCCTGTCCGATCACGAGGGGGTCGGCAACATCTATTCGGTCACCCCCGGCGGTACCGGGTTGACCCGCCACACGACCCACCGCGACTTCTACGCCCGGTTTGCCTCCACGGACGGTCGCCGGGTGATCTACCACTGCGGCGCCGATCTGTGGCTGTTCGATCCGGTCGCCGGGACGACCAAGCGACTGGCAGTTACCTTGCCGTCCTCCCGGCCGCAGCGCCAAAGGCGCTTTCACTCGCCTGGGCGCTTCCTCGAGACCGTCGAGCTTCATCCCTCGGGACATTCGCTGGCGCTCACGGTGCGCGGCGGCGCCTACACGATGGCCCTCTGGGAAGGGGCGCCAACTCGGCACGGGCCGGTTTCCTCCGTCCGCCAACGCCTCACCTCCTGGCTGGCCGACGGCGAGCGTCTGGTGTCGGTGTCGGATGAGGACGGCGAGGAGGCTTTGACGATTCGACGGGCGGACGGCGGCAATCTCCTCCGACGCCAGGCCACCAAGGTGATCAAGGGGGATTTCGGCCGGATTCGAAGCGTTGATCCTGCCCCCGCGGGTCCACCTCGCGTCGCGGTGACCAACCACCGGCACGAACTCATCATGGTCGACCTGACAACGGCCAAGAGCGATCGGGTCTATCGCAGCGCCTATTCCTGGATCGCCGGCACTTCCTGGTCCCCGGATGGGCGGTGGCTGGCCTTCGCGGCGGCCACCAACCGAACGACCACCAACCTCTTTCTGCTTGACACCACCAGTGGGGCGATCGACCAGATAGGGCGCCCCGACTTCGAGGATTTTTCCCCCAGCTTCGACGTGGAGGGCAAATACCTCGCTTTCCTGTCCGTGCGCTCTTTCGATCCGGTGCCAGACCTTCACTTCCATGATTACGGCTTTCCTCGCCCGGTTATGGCGATGCTGGTGCCGCTGCGAGCCGATGCGCCCTC
>DATHSX010000052.1:0-2245 GCA_035463935.1 Acidimicrobiia bacterium
GCCAGCCGTCGGATTCGGCCGGGGTGTGGAACTCGACCATCCGGGCCAAGGCCTGCGACACCGTTCGGGGGGTGCTGCCCGCCTCCACCCTCTCCAACGTCGGCATCTATGCCAGCGGCCAGGCTTACGAGATGGCCCTGATCCGGATGGCCAGCCATCCCCTCGAGGAGGTGCGGAGCTACGGCCGGATGATGCTGGAGGAGCTGCGCAAGGTGATCCCCGCTTTCCTTACCCGGGTCGACCTCCCCGACCGGGGTGAGGCGTGGAGTCGCTATCTGGGGTCGACCCGCCACCGTCTGGAGGAGCTCGCCCCGCCGGGTCCACTGGAGGGAGGGGCGGAGGCCCCGATCTCGGTGCGGCTGACCGACTGGGACCCGGAAGCGGAGATGAAGCTGGCGGCCGCCGCCCTCTATCCGGGGTCCGAGCTGTCCGACGCCGAGTTGCTGGATTATGTTCGCCTGCTGTCCGCCGAAGACCGGAGCGGGATCCTCGCCGCCCTGGTGGGTGAGCGCGGTAACCGGCGCCACAAACCGGGCCGGGCGATGGAGAGGTCGTACTACCGGTTCGACGTGACGTGCGACTTCGGGGCGTTCCGCGATCTCCAGCGCCACCGCCTCATGACCATCGAATGGCAACGGTTGGGGACGCGCCTCGGTTACCAGGTCCCCGAAGAGCTAGATGAGGCCGGTCGACGAGCTGAGTTCGTCTCCGTCCTGGAACGAGGGGGCGAGATCTACGAGGACACCCGTTCAGCTTTGGGGGCCGACGTCGCCCAGTACGTGGTGCCGTTCGCCTATCAGATACGTTTCGTGATGGAGATGAACGCCCGCCAAGCATTCCACCTCGTCGAACTCCGTACCCAACCCGCCGGGCATCCGAGCTACCGGGCGGTATGTGCCGAGATGCACCGCCAGATCGCCGAGGTAGCAGGGCACCGGGCCATCGCCGACGCCATGAAATTCGTTGACTACTCGAGCGTCGACCTCGAGCGCCTGGACAGCGAACGCCGGGCGGAACGGCGCCGACTGGCCACCCCCCAACCGCAAACCTGAGGTTATGCACGTCGGTTTCCGGGTTCGCCTGCATTCAGTTGACGTCCGCCGCGTGCCGCCGGTGAAACCGCGGGCTGTAGTCGCCGTAAAGCGGTGCTCATAGCATTAGGTTGCGGGTTATGGCAGAGCTTGATGTTGATGCGCTGTTGCAGAGGTTTCGCGAGCGGGCGGAAGCGGTGAAAGAGCGCGGGCTGCCCCCGGTGGCCGGGGAGGAGCGCCGCAAGTTCATCGAGCAGGCCGAGACCGACTTCACCGACTTCTCGCTGGTGGGGGCGGCGACCTGGGCCGTGGAGGACGGTTCGCTCATCTTGCGGATTCCCCTCCGGGCGTGACCGAGGTCAGCCCCGGCATGCCGCGGCTGTTGCTGGTCTCCGGCAAGGGCGGGGTGGGAAAATCAGCCGTGGCGGCGGGACTGGCTATCCAGGCGAACCGCCGGGGCCAGCGAGTTCTCGCCATCGACGCCATCGGGGGGGGCGGCCTCGCCGCCCACTTCGGCGTGGGCAAGCTCGACTTCAAGACCCGCGAGGTGAGGCCGGGTCTGTGGGCGATGGCCGTCGACCGGAGCAAGGCTCTGATCGAATATCTCCACGTGCAGATCGGGGTGCCGGCCTTGGCCACCCTGGGCCCGGTGGCAAGGGCTTTCGACGCTCTCGCCTCGACCGCCCCCGGGGTGCGGGAGGTCGTCACCCTCGGCAAGATCCTTTACGAGGTGCGGACCGGGAGTTATGACCTGGTGGTCGCCGACGGCCCTCCTACCGGCCAGATCGCCGGCCTCCTCCGGGCTCCGCGCACCATCTCCGAACTGGTCCCGTCGGGACGCGTGCGGCACCAGGCCGACTGGATGAGCGAACTGCTGACCGGACCCGAGACCGAGATGGTGATGATTACGCTCCCCGAGGAACTGCCCACGGTCGAAACCGAGGAGACCCTGGCCGCCCTGGCCGCCGAGAGCCTGGTGGCCAAACCCCGGGTGGTGGCCAACCGGGTCCTTCCCCGGCTGGAAACAGACGCCCACGGAACCGGCGCGGTCGCCGCCGCCGCTTCTCTGCATCGCGCCCTCTACCGCAGCCAACAAGAGTGGCTGAAGCGGCTCCCCCCCGATCGCACGCTGCCCTACCTGTTTGGGCTACTCACCCCGGGCGAGGTGGCCGCCCGCATGGCCGACGCATGGGAGGAGGCGGGATGAAGACCAG
>DATHSX010000053.1:0-4275 GCA_035463935.1 Acidimicrobiia bacterium
GGACGGAATCCACGAACCAGGGCTCGGTGTGTAGGTTCAGGCCCAGCTATTGGTCTCAGACCCGAGGAGGTGGAGGCATGAGACGCCTGGTTGTCTCCGTTATGGTCGTGGCCCTGCTCTTGGCGATGGTGGTCCCAGCAGGCGGGGCACCAAACATCCCCCGTGAGGACATCAAGGAGCTTCGGACCTTTGGGAGCGCCCCGTTGATCAAACCCGGCGAGGTTCCTGGGCTGGGAACCCTGGGTCGAACGAGATGCACGACATCGGGGGATCCGACAGCGGACATAGATCTCAGCTGCGATGACGATCTAGCACCGGACAACGAGCTGGCCATCGTGGCCAACCCCGACAACCCGGACCATCTGCTGGCCGGCTCCAACGACTACCGTCTCGACTTCAGGGGTGCCACCGTCCTGGTGAGGATTCCGACCGGGTTCTTCGTCTCCACCGACGGTGGGGTGACCTGGACCGACGGCGAAGTCCCGCTGGTGCGGGGAGCGCTGGGCGCGGGAGATCCGTCACCTGCGTTTAACTCCAGGTTCGGTACCGCCCACATGGCCAGCCTCGAGTTCACCTGCGGGCAGTTCGCCCCCCTGTGCACGACTGGGAATCTCACGGTGAGCACCTCCCACGACGGTGGTTTCACCTGGGACCGTCCGGTGATCGCGGCCCGCGGGGTGGGCTCGGACCAGGCAGCACAGGAGATCTTCAACGACAAGGAGTGGCTGATAGCCGACAACGACTCGTCCAGCCCATTCTTCGGTCGCCTCTATCTGGTGTGGTCTCAGTACCGAATCGAGAAAGGGTTCTACGACGAGTCCCCCGTCTTCTTCACATACTCGGATGATGCGGGTGCCAGTTGGGCGCAACCAAAGGACATATCGGGTCGTAACGAGACCTACTGCACGTTCCAGGACGACGCCGACGATGTTGCCGCCGGTGAAGATGCCTTCGAGTGCGACCAGGACCAATTCGCCTATCCGGCGGTGGGCCCGGGAGGTGTGTTGTACGTCCATTTCCACAACGAGCAGAACGAGCAGGCATGGGAGGCACCCGAGCAGTACGAGTCGCAGCTCATGGTGGTCAAGTCGACCGATGGCGGCGCCAGCTGGACCGATCCGATCCATGTTGTCCAGCTGGAAGACTCCTATACCGCTCCCCCGGTAGGCGACTCGGGGGACTACCCGACCAACGTCGATCGACGCACCACGCTCAGCGGTCATCAATTCCGGGTGAACTCCGCCGGGAACATCGCCGTAGACACCAGTGGCAGCACCAACGACGGTCGGATCTATGTGGTGTTCGCCGACAACGCCGACGGGACCAACAGCAGCGCAACCCCCGTCACCGACACCAACATCTTCGTCGCCTACTCCGACGACGAAGGGTTCACGTGGACAGGAGGTGACGACGGCACCAACACAAGTCCGGCCACGAGGATCCGGGTTGATGCCAGTGCGAGCTCAGACCAGTGGTTCCCCTGGGCAGCGGTGGGGGCCGATGGGCTGCTCCGAGTCATCTACATGGACGGTCGGGTCGACCGAGACCTATACGACATCACCCTGGCCACGGCCAACGCGCCGGTCACTGGCTTCACCTACGAGGGGCTGAGCCAGGAGCCGTCCAATCCCGATCAGAGCATCTTCTTCCGGGCTCGGGTCGAGGGCTGTCCCGATTGTGCGCTATTCATCGGTGACTACAACGGCCTCGATGTGGATGCATTGATTCGGGCTCATGGGGTTTGGACCGACATGAGACGTCCGGTGCTGGGAACACCGCTGACTGCCGAAGACGCCTTCTACGCGCGACGTTGACAAGCTCCGAGGGCCGGGCCTGTCTGACCCGCCCGGCCCTTGGATCGGAGCTCACCCTGTCCTCTATGGCCCGCACGCGCGCCCACCGCCGTCCCAAGCCCCCGCCCGACGATGCCTGCTTCGCCAATGAGGAACTTCTCTGGTACTCCAAGAACGCCCCTTCTCGCCGGGACTGTCAACGGTCGGCGCTCGGAGATCGTGGTGAGGATGCCTCTACGATCACGCCATGAGCGCCCGGGATCCGTATCGGCGTGTTGCCGGGTTCTACGACCGACTCATTGAACCGATACAGGCGGGAGTGCGCAGCGTGGCCCTCGACGTGGTCCCGCCACGTCCGGAGTGGCAGGTGCTGGATGTCGGGTGTGGCACGGGGACCGGCATGGCTCGGTATGCCGAGGCCGGCTGCAGCGTGGTCGGGGTTGATGTATCGCCCGCGATGCTCAAGAGGGCCCATGCCCGCCTGGGCGATCGGGCGGAGCTCCACCTCACGGGGGGCGACACCCTGCCGTTCGATGATGACCAGTTTGACCTGGTCGCCACGTCGATGGTGCTCCACGAGGTCCCCGCACACGCCAGGGAGGCGTTCGTCGCAGAGATGGCCCGGGTCGCTAAGCCGGAGGGCAGAATGCTTCTCATCGACTTCCATTTCGGGGAACTGCGAGGATGGAAGGGGCCGACGCTGCGCGCCTTGTCTGGGGTTATTGAGCGGTTCTCAGGCCACCACTCCGGGTACCGGAGCTTCAAGGCCTCGGGCGGTGTTCCGGGCGTGGTAGCCAGGGCTGGTCTCACCGTCAAGCGCGCGAAGATCGTCGCCGGTGGCAACGTCGCGATCTATGTGGTAGCGCCGAAGCCATAACGTCGCCACGCGCGCCGGGTCGTTGACGGGCGAAGCGCGGCCTAGGGCGCGCACGAGCAGGGCAGCGAATTCGACATCGATCGAGGTACCCCGAAGCCGCGCCGTGCCGTTTAGGTAGAGGGCTTGTCGGCGGCGTGGACAGTGGGCAGGCCTGCACCGATCCAACCGTAGAAGCCGCCTTCGAGTGTGGCCACATTGCGATATCCGAGTTCCTGTAACGCCACAGCAGTGAAAGCACCGTTGCCGCCGCCCTCGCAGAATGTGATCACCCGCTTGTCGAAATCACCGAAGACGCCGCCGGATCGGAAGTACGGGCTGTCCGGATCGGCCCACCATTCCAACACACCCCGCGGTACAGGAACTGATCCGGCAATGGACCCGCGCCGCTCAATCTCAACCGGCAGACGAACATCGAGCAGCAGGATCTCACCAGAGGCGATCTCCTCGACCAGGTCCTTGGGCGACACCAACTCAATCCGCTCGTTGGCTTCGGCCCACATCTGCCGAACCGTCTTCCGCGCCACCACCCGACCACCTGATTGACATCGTCGGCTTAACCCGATGAAGCCAAACGACCAGGGCCGATGGTCCCGAAATTTTCAGGCCCGGGCCGCATCTCCCGATCTGCGGGTCTCACAGATCATGTAATGAATAGGTCCCCACAAGTGACCGGCTCGTCGGGTCGATAGGTTCGTGGGCCACTTATGAGTCCCAGTTATGGCGCCGAGCGTTAGCTGGCTCGCACACGATCCTGAGTCCGAGCGGCCAGGCCAGGATGAGGCTGGCCCGACCCGCCCCGCCCAACTGCTGCATGTGGGCATAGAATCGGGCGGAATGTCGCTCCTCGAGGTGGTCGACGTGGTGAAGCGCTTCGGCGGAGTGACAGCAGTCAACGGGCTATCTCTTGAGGTCGACTCAGGACAGGTGGTGGCTCTGATCGGCCCCAATGGTGCCGGCAAGTCCACAACGATGAACACCCTGTCCGGGCTTCATCACCCCGACCGCGGTCACATACGCTTCGACGGCCGGCCCATCCACTCCCTCGATCCTCCCCGGATCGCCCACCTGGGGGTGGGCAGGACCTTTCAGATACCGCGGGTCTTCCGCCGGCTGACCGTAGCCGACAATGTGCTCGTGCCTGTAGCCCATCGAGGTGCGATAAGCGGCCGCAGCCGCGACAGAGTGGCTGAGTTGCTCGGGCTCGTCAGGCTCGCCGACAAGGCGGACGGTTACGCCAGCGATCTATCGGGCGGCCAGCAGAAGCTGTTGGAGTTAGCTCGGGCGCTGATGCCCGAGCCAAAGCTGGTGCTGATGGATGAGCCCTTCGCCGGCGTTCACCCCGAGCTCAAGCAAGTATTGATCGACGCCATCCGGGCAACCAACCGCGAGCACGGCACGACCTTCCTCATCGTCAGCCATGAGATGCCGGTGGTGGCCGCTCTCTGCGATTGGGTATTCGCCATGCATCTCGGTGCCAATTACCTGGCGGGCGAGCCGCACGACGTCCTGGCCGACGAGCGCCTGGTGGACATCTACCTGGGACAAGGGGGAGGTCATGCAGATTCGGGGTGAGCTTCTCACGGTGGCCTACTACGCCGACATCCA
>DATHSX010000054.1:0-2660 GCA_035463935.1 Acidimicrobiia bacterium
GCTGGCTTGACCTGGGCAGGGTGCGACTGCGGTCGGGCAAAACGGTGGTGGCCTGGGCCATCGAAGCCGATTTCGACCCTGTCCGGTTGGCGCCCGGCGTCTTCTCAATGGTGTGGCGGGGCCGCCGTCAGGAATTCCCCGAGATCGACCGGGTCCTCTGGTGCGACCGGATCCAGGCCCAGGCGTTGCTCAACCCGGCGCAGGCCGAGTTCGTGGAACGGCTCCGGCTGCTGGTCGGGGCGTGAGTCCGTCTTCCGCTCGACCGGCGAACAGATTCCGGACCGTTTGAGCTAGCGCCACCAGGTCGCCCTCTACCCGGGCCGGGGGCGGCACCGCCGAAGCGTCCAATTCCCCGCTGACGACTCCCCCGGAGGTGTGATGGGTGGCGCCGAATCGATCCACGAGGCCAATGATCGCCTCGTTCTCGGCCAGGGCCTCAAACACGATGCGCCGGATGCCGAGCGGCCGTCCGACCTCGGCCAGGACGGTCAGCAAGAGGTAGCCGATCCCCCTCCGCTGCCATTGGTCGACCACCGTTAGGCCCAACTCGGCTACCTCCGGGCGGTCGGGAAGACGGATCAGCCTTCCGAGGGCAACCGGGGCGCCGTCGATGAGCACGCCCCAGGCCAGATGGGAGTTGTGGTCGATCTCAGTCAAATATGCCAGCTGAGCCGGCGAAAGCTGGTCGGTGGCGCTCATGAATCGCATCCGGCGCGAGGTGGGAGATAAGAGCGCCATGCCTTCGACGAGCAGCGGCTTGTCGTTGGTGCCGACCGGACGCAACTCGACGACGGTGCCATCCCTCAGGAGGGCGTGGGTACCGACGGGTCCCGGCGTGTCGTTGCGCCTCATCTCGACTCGATTCCGCTTGCAAGTGCAAGCATAGTGCAAGCAGACGGGGTTCCCCGAAGCAAAGGCCTGGTTGGTTAGCGTGAGGGGGTGTCCCGCCGCCCCACCGCCACGTCCCCGTTCGGCTCGGGTAAGCGCGAAAGTCATGATTCCTCCGGCTTCTACCGGCGCTTTCCCGCCCTTGATCTTTCGGAGGACCAACGGGTCGAGCCCGCGGTCGTACGAGACCGGCTCTTCTGCGGGGATGCTCGCGACATCGGCCCGGATCAGGTCGCCGACAATTCGGTGGCGCTGGTGGTGACCTCCCCTCCCTATTTCGCCGGCAAGGAGTACGAGGCCGATCTCGGCCACAGCGGCGTGCCCGGCTCGTATCTCGAGTATCTGGAGATGCTCGTTCAGGTCCTGGCGATATGCCGCGCGAAGCTCGAGGATGGAGGCAGGATGGCGATCAACGTCGCCAATCTGGGGAGGAGGCCCTACCGATCCCTCTCCGCCGACCTCATCTCGATCCTCCAGGACGACCTGGGAATGCTCCTGCGTGGTGAGATCATCTGGCATAAAGCGAAGGGGGCTGGTGGTTCCTGTGCCTGGGGAAGCTTTCGCAGCCCTGCCAACCCGGTTCTCCGTGACACCACCGAGCGGGTCATCGTTGCCAGCAAGGGCCGATTCGATCGAGCCTGGTCGCGCAGCGAGCGCGCCCGCAGAGGGTTGCCGCACGTATCCACGCTGTCGACGGAGGCGTTTCTCGCAGCCACCCTGGACGTGTGGGAGATTCCGGCTGAGAGCGCCACCCGGGTCGGCCATCCGGCTCCGTTCCCGGTGGAGCTGCCCCTCCGTCTGATCGAGTTGTACACCTACGAGGGCGATCTGATCCTCGACCCGTTCATCGGATCGGGCACCACCGCCGTGGCCGCGGCACGGAGCGGACGCCATTACGTGGGCTTTGACACCGACTCCACCTATCTGGAACTCGCCGCCCGTCGTCTCGGGACCTGACTCCGCCGAATAACGACCGCAGTGCGGCCTCCCCGGTTCACCGGCTGGCTAGCGTCGGCGTATCTGTCCCGTCCGGGCGGATATTGCTCGAGAACGGGAGGTTGCGGTGCGTTCGCCCAGGATCGTGCTGGTGGTGTTGGTCATGGGACTCCTCGCCGGGTGTGGCGGAGGTGGTGGCGCCGACACCACTGCCGACTTGGGAAATGGGCCGGTAGCCGAGCAATCCACCACGGCGGCAACCACCGCCACCACAGCAGCGGATACGGGTGCGGTGTCGGATCTCTCGGACATGCCCGACGAATGCGTCGACGCCCTGGTCCAGTATCTACAGGAGATCGAGCCCAGCCTGGAGGGTGTCGATTTCCAGAACGCCAACTCCGATGAGGTCGATACCATTTTCGCCGATCTGCAAGGGGTGACGGACGACTACGAGGCCCAGGTCGACAGCCTCGGCTGCCCCGACCTCGACCCCGCGTCCGACGAGGAGGCCTTCGCCCAGATGATCGAGATCGCCGAGACGCAAGCCCCGGGCACCGTTGGCTATCTCCGGATGATCGAGGGGTTCGCCACCTCCGTCGGCGGTGACACCGCGGTGAGCGGGGACTGCGAGACCAACATCGCCGCCTTCCAGGAGTACGTCGATGCCGGCGGCACGATGTCCGACCTGACCATGGAGGAGTTCACCAAGGTCGCGGCTCTGATGAGTGCCGTATCCACGCAATGCCCCATCGAGCGGATGAACGAGTACTTCTCTCAGGAAGACGTGGTCGCCTTCACCGAATCCGGCGGCTGAGCCCCATCTTTGCGCGAGTCGG
>DATHSX010000055.1:0-4369 GCA_035463935.1 Acidimicrobiia bacterium
GCTGTTCCGAGAAATACCAGCCGCCGCCGCCGTAAAACAGCAGGGCTAACACCAACAGTGTCCATCCCAGTCCCCGCAGCCACCTGCCCCGGCGAGACCTTGCCGCTTTCTGGTGGCGACGAACAGATTGGACAGCGGTCATTTCGATCCTCCTCAAATCGGTATTGCCAACTCTCTTGACTCGATTGTGAGGAACGAGGCACCGAGGGGGAATCGGGGAAACCCCTGATGACTTTCAATGCCTGAAGCCTGCCGGGGGTCGTAGCCTGCCCTGGTGCCGCTGGGCCAAGTTGGCAACGAGACGGTGATCGGCCGTTTCCTTAGTCGCGCCGCTGAACGAGCTTCGCAGCCGCTCTGGTATCACCGGAAGCACGGACGCTGGCAGCCGACCACGTGGGCCGAGGCGCGGGACGCAGTCGTGGATCTCGCCGCCGGTCTGGCGTCACTAGGAATCCAACCGGGCGAACGAGTCGGACTCATGGGGGCCAATCGCCCCGAGTGGGTGATCTGCGACTACGCCATTCAGCACTTGGGGGCGGTAGCGGTACCCCTCTACGTCACCAGTTCTGCCGACCAGATCGCCCACATCCTCACCCTGACCCGGACCCGGGTCTGCCTAGCGCACAGCGATGAGGTGGTGGGCCGAATCAGGGAGGCCGCGGTGCCGGGCCTCCAGACCATCGTGGCGATGCACCTGGAAGAGGACGACCACGAGGGAATCCTGGGAGGAAAGGCCCTCGTTCGTCGGGGTCGGATGTGGCGCCAGCAGCACCCGGACGCATTGGCCGACCGGGTATCGGCGATCGATCCCGAGCAGCCTGCCACCGTCGTCTTCACGTCGGGGACCGGCGGAGATCCCAAGGGAGCCGTGCTCACCCATCGCAACCTGGTGTGGCCGGCGGAGGCCGCCGCCGCCGCGGTCGGCACGCGGGCCCGGGAGATAATCCTGTCTTATCTACCTCTGGCCCACGCCCTGGAACGGGTCGTAACCACCGTAATTCCGCTGGTGGCCCCGGGCCAGCGGTGGACCTGCTGGTTCGTCGAGGACACGGCCCACCTCCCCAGCGCCCTCCGCTCGGTCCGACCGACCATCTTCCTGGCGGTACCACTGGTGTGGGCCCGGATCCAGGGGCGCATCATGGCCGAGGTCGGGTCGGCGAGGCTCGGTCGGCGCAGTCTCCTCCGGATGGCCGTGTCCGCCGGTGAATCGGCGGTCCGACGCCGCGACGAGGAACGGCCGGTCCCGATCGCGGCCCGGGCCGGAGCGACTCTGGCCCGTCTGCTCGGCCGCCGGGTGCTCCAGAAGGTCGGTTTGGACCGATGCTGGTTTGCCGTTTCGGGTGCGGCCCCCCTGCAGCCCCAGACCCAGCAATTCTTCCAAGCCCTCGGCCTTTCGCTCCATCAGGGATGGGGGCTCACCGAGACCACCGCCCTTTGCACGGTCCAGCGTCCCGACGATCTCGAGGTGGGGGCGGTGGGCGACCCCCTGGACGGGGTCGAGCTCAGGCTGGGGATGGATGGCGAGGTGCTAGTTCGCGGCCCCAACGTGTTCGCCGGCTACGAGGCCGAGCCCGCCCGTGACCGCGAGGTATTCGACTCCGATGGCTTCTTTCACACCGGTGATGTCGGCCGCTTGGCAGATCGAGGCCGGCTCGAAATCGTCGATCGAGTCAAGGACGTGATCATCACCGCCGGCGGACGCAAGGTCTCCCCACGGACCATCGAAGAGAAACTGCGAGCGGATTCGCTCATTGCCGGAGCGATGGTGTTGGGCGAGGGACGGCCCTATCTAATCGCGCTCATCTCCCTTGACGGAAAGCAGGCCGCCACCCTGGTCGGAGCCCACCCGGACGACGACACCGGTCTGTGGGAGCATCCCCGGGTGCAGCAGCGGGTAGCCCGTACCGTTGCCGTCGTCAATCGTTCCCTGCCCGAGCCCGACCAGGTACAGAACTTCGCCATCCTCCCCTTCGGCTTTCCCGACGAGGCGCTCACCCCCACTCTCAAACTGAAGCGGCAGGTGGTGGAATCGACGTTCGCGGGGCTGATCGAAGGCCTCTATGCGTGATCGGGGTCGGCGAGCCGTCGTCCTGGTGCTCACCGGCTACAACCTCGTTCAGAATCTGTGGCTTCCCCAGGCCGCCTACGTCCCAGCCAATCTGGCGGCGACGGGCGGGCTGCTGGCGCTCGCCCGCCGGTACTCATGTAGCTGGGGGGACCTCGGTCTCCAGCCGGCACGAATTTGGCCCGGGATTAGATGGGGCACGGCAGGGGCGGTGGCGGCCGTCACCGCGGCCACGCTGGGAAGCGCCCTCTCTCCCACCCGGCCTTACTTCCTCGACGAACGGGCCTTCGGCCATCAACGCCGGCAACAGGCCTACCGGGCGGCGATCCGGTTTCCGTTGGGGACCGCCCTGTTCGAAGAAGTGGCATTTCGCGGCGTGGTCTATGCGATGTGGCGCCGGTCGGGAACCACCCCTCGTCGGGCCCTGGGCGCGGCCGCGATCGCTTTCGGCCTCTGGCATCTGCTTCCGGCCCGGCGGGCGCTGGCCGGCAACCCACTCGGATCGGCCGTCGCTTCGCGCCGGGCGACCACCGGCGTGGTGCTCGCCGGGTCCCTGCTCACCACTCTCTCCAGCTTCGGCCTCTCTTGGCTGAAGGATCGATCGGGCAGTCTGGTCGCTCCCTGGCTGACCCACGCCGCCGTCAACAGCGCCGGCTACCTGGCCGGGGTGGCAGCCTGGGAGAGGTCCCGGCGCGCGGTGCCGACCCCACCCTCTGGTTGAATCCGCTGGACGGAGCCTGCCCGGCGGACGAGTATGGCTCCACTATGGAAGCGGAGGCCAGCAGGAAGGCTGCTGGTCGCCGCCGCCTCTCCGACCTGGCCGAGGCGGGCTCCGCCGATCGCGACCGCTATGTCGACTACTTGCGCGCCTACTCGGTAGTCATGGTCATGCTCGGCCATTGGCTGGGCGCCGTCATCGTGTGGAACGAGCGAGAGTTGATCGGTAAGAGTGCTCTCGACCTGGTGCCGGGGCTCTGGGTCGTCACCTGGCTGTTCCAGGTGATGCCCATCTTCTTCTTCGTGGGGGGATTCTCCAACTTCGTCACCATCGAGGGATTGCGCCGCCTCGGTGAGGGCGCCCGAACCTTCCTCAGCGGCCGGGCCAGCCGCCTCCTGCGGCCCACCGCCATCTTCCTGTTGTTCTGGGCGATCGTCGCACCTTTTGCCCTCCGGATCCCCAACCTGCCGGAGGGAGCCGCCGGCAAGGCCCTTCCCGTCCTCGTCGGGCCCCTGTGGTTTCTCGGCGTCTACCTGGCCCTGGTGGCTTTGTCACCGATCATGGTGCCGCTCCACCATCGGTACCGGCTCCGTCTCCTGCTGGTGCTCGCGGTTCTACCCGTCCTCGTCGACATCGCCCGTTTCGCCGCTGGAATCGAGTGGGCAGGCCTGGCGAATCTGGTCTTTGTCTGGCTCTTCATCCACCAACTCGGCTTCTTCTACGCCGATGGGACCTTCGCTCGGGTCCCCAGGCGCCTGTTCTGGGTCATGGCCGTCGGAGGGTTCGCCGTGATGTTCGCCCTCACCCAGATGGCGGCCTACCCCTCCAGCATGGTGGGATGTTGCAGCGACGAAATCTCCAATATGGCCCCTCCCACGCTGGCGATCATGTCGCTCGGCATCTGGCAGATCGGCCTCACGATGCTGATCCGCCCCCTTCTGACTCGCTGGCTGGCCCACCGAGGACCGTGGAAGGCCGTGATCGCCGTCAACGGCTCGATCATGACCCTGTTCCTGTGGCATCTCTCCGCGCTGGTGGTGGCGGTGGCGGCCCTCTATCCGCTCGGGTTTCCGCAACCAGAATTGGGAACGGGACTCTGGTGGCTGACGAGGCCCCTGTGGTTGGCCTGCCTGGTGGTGGTCCTTTCCGGGCCGGTTCTCCTCTTTGGCCGCTTCGAGCGACCCGACCTCGACCCTGCCGAACGCTACTGGGATCTGCGGGCCTTCTATGCCCTCTGACGACCCCATCGGGGTAATCCCCGATAGACATCGAATGGTGCGCGGCTCAATGTCCTCCCAACCGTTACGGCAGAGATCTTCAACCCAGACACTCCGAACTGGGTAGCTTCCGACTTCAAGAGGAACGGTCAGGTGTCGAGCGCACCAGGCGAGATCCCGCCCGTCAGACAAACGCTTCGCTGGGTTGTGGTGATGACCCGGCTGGTCGGTTGGGGGTGGGCGGTCGTCATGGTCCTCACCACCGTCGACCGCTACCCGCAGGTCGACGAAACCGTCGCCCTGGCGGCCGCGGTGCTCGCCACCATTGGAGCGGGTGCCACCGTGATTGCGGCGCGCGACGATCGATCG
>DATHSX010000056.1:0-4675 GCA_035463935.1 Acidimicrobiia bacterium
TGCTCATCTCGTCGAGAACTGGCGCTCCTATCCGTTCCCCTCGCGGCGGTGGGTGGTCGCGACCGGAGCCCGCGCCTTCGCCCTGGCCGGGTTGGCCCGCCATGCTCCGGTGCTGGCGCTGGTCGCCTCGGAACGTGAGGCCGAGGAACTGGTCGACGACCTCAGCCTCTTCACCGCCTCCTATCTGCTCCCGGCCTGGGAAACGCTGCCGTTCGAGCACATCTCACCCAACCTGGGGACCATGGCTCGTCGCTCGCAAGCCCGACACCGACTGAAACACGCTACGGGGGGAGAGGTCGTAGTCGCGTCGGTCCGGGCCGCCGTCCAGCGCTTGAGCCCGTCCTCCCCCGATCCTGTGGTCATCAGGATCGGTGACGAGATCTCGTTAACCGCGTTGACGGGGCAGCTGGCGGGGATGGGATATGAGCGAACCGATCGGGTCGAGGCGCGCGGTGAATTTGCCGTGCGGGGAGGAATCGTGGACCTGTTTCCCGCCCAAGCCCAGGACGCGATTCGCGTCGACCTGCTGGGGGATTCCGTCGAAGACCTGCGGCAGTTTTCGGTGGCCAGCCAACGCTCCACGGACGCGGTCCCCGAACTGGTCGCCTACCCCGCCCGGGAGTTCCGGCCGGATCCGGCGGTCCGAGAACGCGCCCGACGGCTGTTGCACACCGACTCCTGGGCCGCCGCCACCTGGGATCGGCTGGTCGAAGGTCAGATCTTCTCCGGGATGGAATCGTGGCTTCCCTGGCTGGCCGAGCCGGAGTCGGTTCTCGACCAGATCCCTGACCAGACCCAGGTGGTGCTGGTGGATCCGGTGCGCAGCCGCGACCGGGCCCGGGAGCTGGTCAAGGAGGAAGAGGAGCTGGCGGCGGCGCTGGCCTCCACCTGGGGGACCGGAGCCCCCTCGGCGGGCGAGCACCCGGCTTTGCATCTCGAGTTGGAGCTGACCCGGGTACTGGAGATGCCATCGTTGCCCGCCTCGCCGGAGGATCCCATGCTCGAGAGCTCGGGCTTGGAGGCCACGCCAGGCGATCCCCGCTCGGTCGCCGCCGCGATCGATCGCATGCAGCGTCAGGGATTCGAGGTCGTGATCGCGATGGATGGAGCCCATGCTGCCGAACGGGTGAGTCGAGTCTTGGGCGAGGAGGGGGTGACCCCGAAAGTGGTGCCCACCGGGATACACCGCGGCTTCGTGGCTCCGGGCCTGAGGGTGGCGGTGCTCGGCGAACAGGAGATCGCGGGCCGCCGGCGCGCCCACCGGACGGCCGGCCGCCGACGCGCCGAGGCGGGCATCAGCTATGCCGATCTCACGCCGGGGGATTACGTAGTGCACAGCCGGCACGGGATCGGACGCTTCGAGGGCCTGGTCGTCCGGACGATGGCAGGCGTGGAAAGGGATTATCTGGTGGTGGCGTACGCCGGCGAGGACCGCCTGTACGTACCCACCGATCAGCTGGCGGCGGTCAGGAAATACACCGGGGGAGAGGCACCCCGGATCTCCCGGATGGGAGGCAAGGATTGGAACGACACCAAGGATCGGGTCCGCAAAGCCGTGGCGGCGGTGGCCGAGCAGGTGGTGCGCCTGCACCGGGCCCGGGCCCGGGCGGCCGGATATGCCTTCCCCGTTGATTCTCCCTGGCAGCGGGAGATGGAGGCCTCCTTCCCCTACGAAGAAACCCCCGACCAAATAGTGGCGATCGACGACGTCAAGGCCGACATGGAGGGCGCCAAGCCCATGGATCGCCTGGTCTTCGGCGACGTGGGTTATGGCAAGACCGAGGTGGCGATCCGGGCCGCGTTCAAAGCCGCCACCGCTGGAAAGCAGGTGGCGGTGCTTTGCCCCACCACTCTGCTCGCCCAACAGCACCAGCAGACATTCTCGGATCGGTTCGAGCCGTATCCGATCCGGGTTGAGGTTCTTTCCCGCTTCCTCACCAATCGCCAGCAGCAGGCGGTAGTGGAAGCCATCGCCACCGGCGAGGTCGACGTGGTGATCGGTACCCACCGGCTGTTGTCCGAGGATGTCCGTTGGAAGAATCTTGGGCTGGTGGTCGTGGACGAAGAACAGCGATTCGGGGTTGCGGCCAAGGACCAGTTGCGGCGTCTCAAGATCGGGGTCGACGTGTTGACCCTCACCGCCACCCCCATTCCCCGCACGTTGGAGATGGCCCTCACCGGGATCAGGGAGGTGAGCCACATCCGGACACCTCCCGAAGACCGGCACCCGATCCTCACCTACGTAGGTCCGATCGACGAGCAGGCGGTTTCGGCGGCGATTCGCCGCGAGCTGTTGCGAGACGGTCAGGTCTTCTACGTGCACAATCGGGTGGCTTCGATCGACTCGGCCATGGCCCGGCTCCGCAATCTGGTGCCCGACGCCCGCTACGTGGTTGCCCACGGCCAGATGTCGGAAGGCCAGCTGGAACAGGTAATGCTCGACTTCTGGAATCGCGAGTACGACGTAATGGTGGCCACCACGATCATCGAGTCCGGTCTCGACCTGCCGCAGGTGAACACCCTGATCGTGGAGCGGGCGGATCTGCTCGGGCTCGCCCAGCTCTATCAGCTGCGCGGGAGGGTCGGGCGCAGCAGTCAGCGGGCTTACGCGTATTTGTTTCATCCCACCGAGCAAGTAATGAGCCAGGAGGCGCACCGCCGGCTCGAGGCGATCGGAGAGGCGACCGATCTTGGTGCCGGTTTTCACCTCGCCCTCCGCGACCTGGAGATCAGGGGAGCGGGCTCGATCCTGGGTGAGGTGCAGTCAGGTCACATCTCGGCGGTGGGGTTTGACCTGTACGCCGAGCTGGTGGCCGAGGCCGTCTTCAAGCTGGAGGGGAACCAGCCACCGCCGATCGAGGTCAAGGAAGTGCGGATCGAGCTTCCCGTCGATGCCCATCTCCCCGAGGACTACGTGCCCGAACAGGCGCTCCGGCTTGAGGCCTACCGGCGTCTGGCGATGGCGTCGTTGGCGGGTGAGGTCGATGACGTGGCGGCGGAATGGCTTGACCGTTTCGGCCCCCTCCCGGTCGCCGCCACCAACCTCATCGAGATTGCCCGGCTGCGGGTCGAGGCCCTCCGGGTCGGCCTCAACGAGATCGTCAACCTCCGGCACGAGGTCCGGCTCGGCCCCGTCGATCTGGCTGCTAGCCAGGAGGTACGACTGCAGCGGCTGGCGCCACGAGCCATCCTGCGACAGGGCGTCCTCTTCATCCCTGCGCCCACCCCGCTGGTGGGCGGCCTGCTGTCTTTCCTGGGGGATATGTGGCCCGTGTAGCTACGATTTTGCTTTCCTAGAGAGGTATTCCCCTTGCGAAAATCCGTGATAGCCCTTGCCCTGGTTGCCGCCGCTTGCGGAAATGCCGGTGGGGGGGTGGCCGCCACCGTCAACGGAGAGGACATAGCCGTGTCCGAGGTGCAGGCCATGCGCATCTCCGAAGCGGCGACCGTCGACAAGGCCGTTTTCGCCGCCGATCTCACCGACGCCATCATCAATCTGGCGGTGGTGACAGCCGCCCGTGACGAGTTCTCCATCGAGCCCACCCCTGATGAGATCGCCGCCAAGGCTGACGAGATCGCCGGCCAGATCGAGGCTGCTCAGGGAGTCTCTGTCGAGGACTTCTTCGCCTCCCGGGAGTTGCCCCTCGAACGGCTCCAAGTAATCGCCAAGCAGCAGCTGATCAGAGAAGAGCTGTACACCCACTTCGAGGATCAAGCGGTGCCGGGCAACGACGAGGAGGCCCGGCTGCTGCTCAGCAGCGACCCGACTGGCCGTACCCGGGCCTGTGTGCGCCATATCCTGGTGCGCACCCAAGAAGAGGCGAACGTCGCCAAGGCGAGGATCGATGCCGGTGAGGACTTCGCCACCGTGGCCGGTGAGGTGGGAACCGACGGTACTGCTGCGGACGGCGGGAATCTTGGCTGCCAGCCGCTTGGGCTCTATGTGGCCGAGTTCTCCACGGCCGCGTTCGAAGCAGACCTTGGCGTCGTCACTGAGCCGGTCCAAAGCGAGTTCGGCTGGCATCTCATCCTGGTCGAGTCGCGGGAGGAGCCCAGTCTCGAAGAGCTGAAGGAGGAAATACTCGACGGTCGGGTGAACCAACTGGTCGACGCCTGGTTGATCGACACCGTCAGCGACGCCACGGTCGAAGTCGGCGAAGAGTACGGCGTCTGGGTCACCGAGCCGACCCCGCAGGTACAGGCACCCGGCAGCTGACCCGCCTGCGCGTCATCGGTCTCGGGCCCGGCTCGCTGGCGAGGCTGCCCGCCTCGACCCGCCAATTGCTGCTCGACGCCGGCACGAAGGTCATCGTCCGGACGCTGGAACATCCCGCCGCCGCCGAGCTGGCGGGTCTGCGATCGGTGACTTCCTGCGACGACCTGTACCGCCTGCCCACCTTCGAAGCGGTGTATGCCGCCATCGCCGATCGAGTCGTTACAGCCGCACGCCACGGGAGCGTCATCTACGCGGTTCCGGGCAGTCCGCTCGTCGGGGAGCTGGCAGTGAAGGCGATCCGCCGCATGGCCGAGGTGGAAATCCTCCCGGCGGAATCGTTCATCGACGCAGTGCTGGGGGCGGTGGGCTACGACCCGCTTGACCGAGGCCTGCGCATCCTCGATGGCCACCGCCTTCCCCACCCCCTCTTGATCGATGGCCCCACCATCGTCGCCCATC
>DATHSX010000057.1:0-3259 GCA_035463935.1 Acidimicrobiia bacterium
TCCGGGCCGTTCTGCGCGGGCTCAATCGGCGAAGCGTGTCCCGTGCTCTCGTCTCCGAGTTGTGGAGGTTTGCCCACCTGGCGGTTAATCGCCTGGTAGGAGCAACGCGGAAGCTGACCCCGGCCGGTGGCGGGGCGGTTATCGCTTTTGTTGGATCGGAGGCGACCGGAAAGTCGACGATGCTGGCCGAAACCCAAAGCTGGCTAGGCGAGCACTACACCGTCACTCGGATCCACGCCGGCAAACCGCCAGTGACGGCGCTCACGTTCCTTCCTCACGTCCTCCTGCCCGCCTTGCGCCGCTTGCTCCCCGAGCAGCGCTCGACCAGGGTAGAAGCCGGCTACCTGCAGGCCGCCGTGCCGTCCTCGCGGGCGTTTCCACTGGCATTCGGTGCGCGGTCCCTGATGCTCGCTTACGAACGGAAGGTCCTCTTGACGCGCGCCTTTGCCAGGTCCTCGAACGGGACCATCGTTCTCTGCGATCGCTACCCATCGTCGCGCAGCGGCGCCCCGGACTCTCGGCAACTCGGCCATTTGCAAGTCCCCGCGGCGAAGGTCTCGCTTCGCAGGTGGATGGCATCGCTCGAGGCCAGGCTGTACCGGGACATCCCCCGGCCAGATCTGGTCATCTACCTCACCGCTCCGCTCGACGTCACCCTGGCCCGGAACGCCGCCCGTGCCAAGACCGAGGAGGAGGCGTTTGTGCGAACCCGGCATTCACAGACCACCGCTCTCGAGTTCGGCGAAGTGCCGGTCCATCGGATCAACACCGATCAGCCATTGGAGGCGACGGTACGTGAGGTCAGAGAGGTTATCTGGGGTGCGCTATAGCCGGTCGGCAGGCAAGCATCGAGCGATCACGGACCCGGCCTGGGGATAGCTTGCTCATGACCCTCCCCAACTTCATCGTCATCGGTGCCGCCAAGGCGGGCACGACGGCTCTGTACTGGTATCTCCTGGAGCATCCCGAGGTGTACATGAGCCCGCTGAAGGAGACCAACTTCTTCGCCTACGGCGTTGACGAGGAAGGGCGTCTTCTCTATGGCGATCCTGAATTGCACCGGTTCCCGATCAAGACCGGGGAGGCATACACCGAGTTGTTTGTCGGAGCGGGGGACGCCAGGGCGGTGGGCGAGGCCTCACCTATCTATCTCGAGTGCCCGCAGGCCGCGGGCCGCATCCGGGCAATGCTCCCCGACACCCGGATCATCTGCGGGCTGCGTGACCCGGTCGATCGGGCCTACTCCGATTATCTGATGTACTTGCGCAACCGGGGCCGGCGGTTCGAGCCGGAGCGGGATCTTCAGCCGTCGGCCCGCTGGGCCCAGCCCGAGTCGCACTGGATGCAACTTGGCTTCTATCACGATCAGCTGGCTCGTTACGACGAGGCCTTCCCCGCCCGGAACATTCACATCTTCCTGTTCGATGAACTACGGGCCGCCGGGGCCGAAGTCGTGGCCGGAATCTATCGATTCCTCGAAGTCGATGAGAGCTTCACCCCCGACTTCGATACACCTCACAACGTCGGTGGGATCCCTGCACGAATGTGGCTGGAACGGTTCCTGACCAGCGACTCGGTGCGAAGGATCGCCGAGCCCCTGATTCCCAGGCGGGCCGCAGACTGGGTGCGGAGCCTGCGCATGAAGAATATGGAGAAGGTTCCGCCCCTGCCCGCCGGTTTGCGGGCCGAGTTGGCCGGATACTTCCAAACCGATCTGGCCAAGACCGCCGGTTTGACAGGAAAGGACCTGTCTGCGTGGTACTAGGACCCCTAGGAGGGCAAGGGATGGAAGGGGTGGGGTCGTGACTTCCCCCGTATCACCCGGCTCAGGGCAGGAGCCGGTGCGCTACGTCTGTATGCCCGGCAGTCCTTATACCGGTTCGACCCTGCTCGGATTCTTGCTTAATGAGCATCCGGCCTGCGTCTCGATCGGAGCCGCCACCGGGCTAACCCAGAGAGTCGATCTCGCCACCTACCACTGTTCGTGCGGCCAGCCCTTTCAGGAGTGCGAATTTTGGAACGCCATCGCCGACCGTACCCGGGTCCTGGGCCATCCCGTCAACGTATTCCAGACCAACTTCTGGAATACCCACCTTCGGTTGTCCGCCAACCGATACCTCAATGCCCTCCTTGTTCGATCCCTCGGTTGGGAGCCGCTCAACGACGTACGCGACGCTTTGGTGGGAAGCTGGCCGCGGGTCAAGATGGCAATCTCGGAGATGGGCTGGAACACCTGGAGCCTGGCGTCGGCGGTCCTCGCGAGCACGGGGAAGGAGGTCTTCGTCGATACCGCCCGCGATCACCAGCGACCCAAGTACCTGAACATGCACCCTCTGCTGGACGTCAGGGTCATACATCTCGTGAGGGATGTTCGGGGCAACTCGGCCAGCATCATGCGGCATACCGGAGTCGACGTGGCGACGGCCGCCCGTCAGTGGCGGCACTACAACATCGAGGCGGCCCGGGGGAGGCGCTATCTGCCGGCGGCGGCCTGGTTTACCCTCCACTACGAGGATCTTTGTGCCGATCCCCAGGGAGCCCTCGATCAGATCTCGGACTTCCTCGGCGTTGTACGGGTGCCAATGCAGGGGAATCTCGGCGAGGTCGATCACCACATCATTGGCAATTCGATGCGGCTCAAGGGTCTCGGAGAAATCCGCGAAGACCGCGCCTGGCAGGGGCGCCTGGCCAGCGAGGATCTCGCCGTCATTGCCAGGATCGCAGGCCCGGCGAGCCACCGCCTGGGCTTCGAGTGGCCCTGATCGGTTGTCAGGCGGTGTCGACCAGCTGACTCAGGCGGGGCGTGTGAACGTACACGTAGCCCAGGACCGGCACCCCCACCAGGTTTAGCCTGATCAGCAGTTCCTCGAAGCTCTCCGCCAGATCACGGTGCCTCACCACTGGCAGGGCGAAGTCGGCTATCTGCAGCGCCGCTCTGGCCTCCGGCACCTGCAGGAGTGGGGCGGTGTCAACGACGACCAGGTCGTATCGGGCTCGCAGATCCTCGAAAACCCGGGCCGCCTGGGTGGACGTGAGCAAGTCCGTCCAGCTCATGTTCCCCCCACCACGCCGCAGCACATCAATTGTGAACCTCCCCCCCAGCGACCCCGGAGCGAGGGCGTTGTTGAGCCGGGCCCGGCCCGTCACGACCTCGCTGAGGCCGGTTTCCGGACCGCCCGAGGTGAAGGGGGAAAGCATGGCCGTGGCCCGGTGCGACAGAAAGTCGGCATCGACCACGACCGTGCGCAGACCGGCCCTG
>DATHSX010000058.1:0-1964 GCA_035463935.1 Acidimicrobiia bacterium
GGGGGATGGGGCCGAGCTCCCAGTTCGAACATCACTGGGGTGAGGCGGAGGGTGTTGATGGCCGTCCGGGCGGCCTCCCGCTCCGGAGCCAGCTCGCCCAGAGTGGAGCTGACGAAGACCCGCAGCCTCTGGTCAGGCGTACGGATGCCCGATCCCGGCCGGGTGGCACTGGCGGGCTGAACAGTCGTCATGGCGTCCCTCTGGGAGCTTGGTCGTTGGCGGGTGGGACCCGATCAGCATATCGCCGGCCAATGAGGCGGCCGCCGGAGTCGAATCGGACCGGCTCGGCGCCAAAGAGCCGTACGAGGCTTACTCAAAGTCGTATTCGAGACTGAAGGACGCCGTGGAGCCGTGGGGGGCCGTCATTTCTCCGCTACCCCGGAGCCCCTGAAGCTGGCCGGTCCCCGAGCCCGGTATCACCTGCCAGGTCCCCCTTGCCTCGGCCCCATCGAAAGTCCCGGACACCTGTAGAACCAGGCTCCCGCTCCGCTCACCGACCCGGCCATCGACGCGCTGCAAGCCGCACCAGCTGGCAGTGCCATCCGCCCGGTAGCACATCAGCCACTCGACGGTTCCCTCCCCCTCCATACCGCCGGTGAATGCCTGCCTCACGCTCGCTCTGGTGAGCTTGCCGCCACCTTCGAGATCGGAGTACGTCGTCTCGTTCCACGAGGTCACTTCAAAGCTGCCAAGCGCCCGTGCCGTCATGGTCGGTCTCCCTTCTGTGGCCATGTGTTCCCGTGAATGCTTCCCCCCAAACAGCACCCCGCCGGGCTAACCAAGCCCGATGGCTACCGCCTCGGCTCGTACCGCATCGCCACCGCCCCCGAGCCGAACTCCAGCCGACTCACGAGCTTCAAGTCGATGCGCTTCGATAGCCCTGCGAACAACGTCGGTCCATGGCCCGCCACTGTGGGATGCACCACGAACTCGTACTCATCGATCAATCCCAGCTCCGCCAACGCCAGCGGGAGCATCACGCCGCCCACGCCCAGTCCTTTACCCGACTCCCGCTTGAGCTGCTGAACGGCCTCCCCCAGATCACCGCGCACCAGCTCGGCGTTCCAATCGACCCGATCCAGGGTGCTCGACACGACGTACTTCTTGGCGGCGTCGATCGTCCGGGCGAAGGGTTCCATCCAATCGGGCCTCGCTCCCGGCGGCGCCGGCGGCCGCCACGCTGCCTCCATCATTTCGTACGTCACCCGGCCAAGGAGGAGGGCATCGGCCTGCGCAATGTTCTCGGCTGCGTGACGATGCAAGCTTTCGTCCGGCAATATGACACGGTGATCGCAGCACCCGTCCAGTGTGACGTTGATGGAATACCGAAGGGGACGCATGGCGCAAGCGTACCGACGAGGGCGAGGACCAGCCCGTGCCGCCACCTGATTGCCTCGGCGCTTCGTGGCGTATGTCCTATCCCGTCCAAGTCGCATAACGCGCGACGACTAAGTGCGAAATCACCCAGATCACCCGTCCGGGATCCGGTTGTATGAGCTAGCCCAAGAGCGATGTGGAAAGCTCAATGTGGCGGCGCTTGCCCGACCAACCTGGCCGCTCTTTTATGAGTCGATCTGGCCGTACCGAGAGTGCGGTTCCATACAGGATTGTCTGATCTGCGCTGACCCAGGTGTGGTGCGCTTATTAGGTGTGCAGAAGGCCTTGGATCATGGGTCGATCGCCTCTGTCGAGCGAGGCCCCGTCATCACACGATCGCCTCATGGGGTTCTCGACGCCAATCGCGGCTCCACCAGGCCCTGTTCCCTTGCCCGATCGGCGAGCCTGGATCGACAACCTGCGGATCGGGTCATCGTTGGGGTCATCGGCGCGCACGTCAGCCTCATCTACGCCCTCGACGTCGCCTGGTACTACCAGGAGCGGACGGCGAGCGAGATCGCCAAGTCGGTCCTCGCCGCCGTCTTCGCGCCGGGGCTCCTGTTCGGCATGGGGCTCCTGTTCTTCCT